>JAIRTK010000004.1 GCA_031254955.1 Opitutaceae bacterium | reverse complement strand
GGCGTGGGCGGCGATGGCGAGGCCGCGGCCGATTTCGTCGGTCGCCTCGTTGGTGGTGGCCTTGAGGCCGACGCTCTCGACCGGCAACCCCGTGGAAGCGGCGAGCGCGGCTTTCATCCCGGCGAGGCGCGGCTGGATTTTCGGGCGCTCGGCGATGAGGGAGGCGTCGATGTTGACGGGGCGCCAGCCGCGTTCGGCGAGCACGGCGGTGACGCGGCGGAGGAGGATTTGCGAGTCGATGTCCTTGCAGGCCGGGTCGGTATTGGGAAAAAAATGGCCGATGTCGGGCAGGCCGGCGGCGCCGAGGAGCGCGTCGCAGACGGCGTGCGTGAGGCAATCGGCGTCGGAATGGCCGTCGAGGCCAAACCCGGCTTCGGGGAAATGCACGCCGCCGAGGACGAGTTCGCGTCCGGGCGCGGTGGTTGTGCGGTGGATGTCGTAGCCGTGGCCGATGCGGAAATTCATGGGATTAGGCGAGGAGGGGAAGGGAGGAAGGGAGGAGGAGGGGGGAGGGAGGAGAGGGCATTGGCAACCAGTGAGGGAGCTATGTCATTTATGACCCAACATAGTTTTATTGTCAGCTGCTCGCTGCCATCGCCATCCGGCCACAAACGTCGCCACCAAAAAAGGCACCGAGACAAACCAAACCCACCAAGCATCGGAAAATATGCGATGAAGGATACTGGCACCCCCAACACCCACGACGACGCAGAAATATAAACGCCGCGAACAAAATAGAGCATTCCCTAATAATTCTGTCGCATGGGAAACGCTCCTTGGGCGCGGGAGCGCCGGTAGGGAGGCCTCTCCGAGGCTTCCGTCTGACGGGGCTGGTGGTTGGAATTTTCATGGGGAAATCAAGGCGTGGTTGCGGAGGCCTCGGAGAGGCCTCCCTACCGGCGTTTCCGCGCCGGGTCTCTTGCGGTGGCGACAGAATAAACCGAAAAGGCTCTAAAAAAGCCGCGAGCCGGGTGGGGCGCGGCTTGAGGGGAGGGGCGAGGCTGCCGGTCTTCGTCAGGCGGTCTTGGGAGTTGCCGCCAGCCGAAACCAGAAGGGCGCGCGGGGGTTGTCGTTTTTTGTCAGGCTGGCTCGGTTTGGGACTCTGCTCCGGATGGGGGCGTCCCGGACGGGGGCGTCCCGGATGGGGGGGCTTCGGGAGGGGGGGGCTCGGGGTGGTCGGTGCCGAAGGGGAGCGTGACTTTGAGGCGTTTGTAGGCGGGCAGGCCGGTGCCGGCGGGGATGAGGTGGCCCATGATCACGTTTTCCTTAAAGCCTTTCAGCATGTCCACCTTGCCGAGGGTCGAGGCGTCGGTGAGGACGCGCGTCGTTTCTTGGAAGGAGGCCGCGCTGATGAAGGATTCGGTCTCAAGCGAGGCTTTCGTGATGCCGAGGAGGATCGGTTCGGCTTCGGCGGGTTTGCCGCCGGCTTCCTCGATGCGTTTGTTGTTGAGGAGGAAGGTCGTGCGGTCAACTTGCTCGCCCCAGAAGTATTCGCTGTCGCCGGGATCGGAGATGCGGACTTTGCGCAGCATCTGGCGGATGATGATTTCGATGTGCTTGTCGTTGATCGTCACGCCTTGCAGGCGGTAAACTTCCTGCACTTGCGAGATGAGGAAGTCGTAGAGCGCGCTGGGGCCGAGGATTTCAAGGATTTCGTGCGGGTCGGCGGCGCCTTCGGTGAGGTGCTGGCCTTTGTGCACGACATCGCCGGGTTGCACGATGATGTGTTTGCCGGCGGGGATGAGGTGTTCCTCTTCTTGCGAGGTTTCGGAGTTGGTCACGACGAGCCGGCGTTTGCCGCGGACGGAGCCTTCAAAGGAAACCACGCCTTCGATGCGGGCCATTTCGGCGGCGTCTTTCGGGCGGCGGGCCTCGAAGAGTTCGGCCACGCGGGGAAGGCCGCCGGTGATGTCTTTGGTCTTGGAGGCTTGGCGCGGGGTTTTCGCGAGGAGCGCGCCGGGGGCGATGGTGTCGCCTTCGTTGACGGCGATTTGCGCGCCGACGGGGATCGAGTAGGCGGCGAGCGGCTTGCCGGAGGGGTCGCGGACTTCGATTTGCGGGTTGAGGTCTTCTTTGTGCTCGACGACGACGGTGGCGATGCGTCCGGAGGATTCGTCCAGTTCGCGTTTCACGGTCACGCCTGGTATCATGTCTTTGAATACGAGGGAGCCGCCTTTCTCGGAGAGCACGGGGATGTTATAGGGGTCCCATTGGGCGAGGATGGCGTTTTTCTCGATTTTCGCGCCGTCGTGGACGTGGAGGAAGGAGCCGATGACGATGTTGTGCGTCTCAAGTTCTTCGCCCGCTTCGTCAACGATTTCGATGGAGCCGGTTTTGTTGAGCACGATGGCGGCGCCGTCGGCGGTCTCGACGAGGCGGAGGCCTTTGTATTTGACGATGCCGGAGGCGCGGACGCGGATTTCGGGGACTTTGAAGCCGCCGGATGCGACGCCGCCGATGTGGAAGGTGCGCATGGTGAGTTGCGTGCCGGGTTCGCCGATGGACTGCGCGGCGATGATGCCGACGGAGTCGCCGATCTTGGCCACGCGGTTGGTGGCGGGGTTGATGCCGTAGGATTTGCCGTCGATGCCGTATTTGCTCGTGGAGGTGAGCGGCGACATGATTTTGACGCGTTCGATGCCGGATTCGTCGATTTTGGCGGCGATTTCCTCGGTGATGAGTTCGCCGGAGCCGACGAGGAGTTGGGTGGGGTTGAGCGGGTCGTAAACGTCGTCGCTGGAGAAGCGGCCGATGATGCGTTCGCGCAGGCCGACGATTTCGTCGTCGCCTTCGAAGATGGCTTTTTTCCACACGCCGTCGCGGGTGCCGCAGTCGTCCTCGGCGATGACGACGTCCATGGCCACGTCGCAGAGTTTGCGGGTGAGGTAGCCGGCGTCGGCGGTTTTGAGGGCGGTGTCGGCGAGGCCTTTGCGGGCGCCGTGGGTGGAGATGAAGTATTCGAGGACGGTGAGGCCTTCGCGGAAGGAGGAGAGGATGGGGCGTTCGATGATTTCGCCGGAGGGTTTGGCCATGAGGCCGCGGGTGCCGCAGAGTTGGCGGAC
>JAIRTK010000546.1 GCA_031254955.1 Opitutaceae bacterium | reverse complement strand
TCTGTGGCGCCGGATTTTTGAAATACATCGCGGTTTGAAGGACGACCTCAATCGACATGGAGCGATATGATGCCTTTGCAGTCAAAAATCACCCTTCAGGCGGGGCGAGGAGTCGCGCCTGGCCGCGAGCGGTTCAGACGGCTCGGCGGGACGCCTCGCCCTACCTTTAACGGCTTCCTTAGTGGGATGTTCATTAGGAAAGGGTATTAGGAGAGATTCATGCCGGCGACTTGGTTGAAGCGCCGGCCTTAACCTCTGTCGATTTTGCGTGGCGTTTGTATTTGCTTACCACGCGTGGCGGTAGCCGAGGTTGATGGACCAGGGGCGGTCGTAGGAGTCGGCGCTGGCGTATTCATAATCCGCATAGACGTGCGAGCGGGGGGTGAGGCGCCAGGTGAGGCCGGCGCCGGCTTCCACGCGCGCGCCGTCGAAATCGACATGGCCGGCGCGGGTGCCGGCGCGGATTTCGCCGCCGGTGCTGTCAACATTGGCGACCGCGAATTTTGCGTAGGGATACAGGTTGGCGCCGAGGAAGCGGCGTCCGGCGCGCAGTTGGGCGCGGTATTGCGTGGTGGTGGAGCTGTCCACGCTGACGGGGTATTCGGTCCCGGCGATGCGGACGTTGTAGTCGTCGCCATCGAAGTGCGCGAGCGCGCCTTGCAGGGCGGCTTCGAGCCACCAGTCGCCGCCGAGCGCGAAGCGGCGGCCCAATTCGAGGCTGATGCCCTGCGCGTCGGTCGAGTAGAATGAGGCGTCGGTGATGCCGCCCGGTTTGCCGTCAACATTGAGGGTGTTTTTGTAGCGGCCAATCCTGCCGATGAGGTCGGCGAACCAGCCGGTGTTGTGCAGCCAGCCCGCGTAAACACCGAGGCTGGCGCTGGACGAGTCGCCTTGCGTGCCGTCGTTGAAATCGCAGTCGAGCCAGCTGCGCTCGACGAGCACGCCGAGCACATAGGAGGCCTTGTCGCGGCTGAACATCCTGTCCGCGCCGAAGCTCAGGCCGTTGGATTGTTGCTTGAAGCCGAGGCCGCCGGGGATGTCGGGGGCATCGAGCTTGGAGGAACGGAAGCGCATCCAGAGGCCGGCGGAGGGCGGGGCAGCGGCGGCGGATTCGGTTTCGAGGGAGCGCAGGTCGCCGAGGCGGAGGTGGAGCGAGTCGAGCGTGTGGTTCCAATCGAGGCCGGGCATCGCGCCGATGTTGAAGATGGCGTTGGCGGTGGAGGATGCGCCGGCATCGGCAAGATACCAGGAGCGTTCGTTGGGGAGCATGTCGGAGCCGTCGCCTTGCTTGAGGTCGAAAGCGTCCATGCCGATTGGCACGGGGGCATCGAGTGTGAAGGCGTCGGCGGCGGCGCGGTCGGCGACGGTGGAGAGAAGCTCAATGGAAACGCCATACGCGGAAGGGCGCGTGGCGCCCGGATTCACGGCCAGTTTGTGAGAGCCGGAAAGCGAGCCTGTGATGACGAGGTAATCGCCCGCGGCGCCTCCGGGATTGAGACCGGCGACGGCCCGGGAGAAATCGACATTGAGGGTGAGGAGCGAGTCGGCGCCGGAGAGGCTGGCGAGTGTCGCCGCGCGCGGGACGAACGCGCCGGCGGGACGGGCAAAGCCGAGCGTGGCGTTGTCGAGCCTGACATGGCCCAGGCTCACTGTGCCGGTGGCGTGGGCGAATGTGACAAGCGAGTGATGCAAGGCGACCTCGCCCACGGCGCTGGATTTTTCAATGGACAGCGTGCTGCTGGTGAAGAGGAGCGTGCCCGCGCCGGCGATGGAGCTGCCCACGACTCCGCCGGCGATGCCTTGGTAGTCGAGTGTCGCGCCGGCGTTAACGGAAACGCCAGCCGAGCCGAGCGCGGAGGCCGTGGTCGCGGTGAGCCGGCCCGCCTCGATTTGCGCGACGCCGGAGAAGCCGTCGTTGGCTCCGCCAAGGGTCAGGGCGCCCGCGCCGGTTTTCACAAGCGCGCCCGTGCCGCTCAAGGCATTGGCAAGCCCGGCATCGGAGGCGGCGGCGATTTCAAGCGTGGCGTCGTTTTCGATGGCGCCGGTGCCGAGCGCGGCGACATTGGCGACGAGGAGTTTGCCGTTGCTGATGATTGTGGCGCCCGTGCGCGCGCTGTCGGCGGTGAGCGTGAGCGTGCCGCCGCCTTGCTGGATGAGCGCGCCGTCGCCGCTGATGAGGCCGGTGTGGGTGTAGGCGTCGGAGCGGTCGAAGGCGAGCGCGGCGCGGTTCACGATCTCGCCGGCGACGGAGCCGGTCGCGCCGCCGTCGCCGAGGCGCACCATGCCGTCGTTGATGATGGTGGCGCCGGTGTGGGTGTTGTCGGCGGTCAAGGTGAGCGTGCCGCCGCCTTGCTGGATGAGCACGCCGGCGCCGCTGATGAGGCCGGCGTGGGTGGCGGCGTCGGAGCGGTTGAAGGCGAGCGTGGCGCTGTTTGCGATTTCGCCGGCGATGGAACCGGTGGCGCCGCCGTTGCCGATTTGGAGGACGCCCGCCTCGATGGTGGTTGTGCCGGTGTAGGTGTTGTTGCCGGCGAGGGTCAGCGTGCCGGTTCCTTTTTTGGTGAGCGACAGGCCATCCCAACCGGTGTCGGGGTTGTCGTTTTTATTGGAAAGCGCCTCGTTGACGGTGAATGAGGAGCCGCCTTCGAGGGTGAAGGTGCCGTGGCGTCCGATGCCGGTCTGGTTCCATGTGAGCGCGGCGCTGAGGAGGTAGGCCTTGGCGTCGGCGGTTTTTTGCGTGGCGATGGTGAAATAATCAGTCGAGCCGCCCACGCCGCCGATGGTGATGCCGGTAAAATCGCCCGCGATGGTGCCGGTGGTCGCGGCGATGAGGGAGAAGGGAATCTCGGTGCTGTCGCTGATGCCGGCGAGGTTGAGCGTCACGCCCGCGCCCACGGTGACGTGGCCGCCCGTCACGACGGGTCCCGTGCCGCTGCCGACGACAAAGTCGAGCGTGGAATTATCGTCGAGCGCGAGGGTGCCGGTGACACCGAGCGTGCTTTCCGCGTTGAGCGAAACGGCGCCCGCGCTGGCGAGGTTTTTGAGTGTCTGGGGGCCGTCGGCCACGAGGGTCGCCCCGGCGGCGACACGCACAGCGTCGCTGGCGGCGATGGCATTGGCGGCGGCGAGGCGCAGCGTTCCGTCAGTCACCGCGGTGGAGCCGGTGTAGGTGTTGGTCGCGGTCAGGACGAGCGTGCCCGCGCCGGTTTTGGCGAGCGATTTTCCATCCCATCCGGCAAGGGCCGTGAAATCGGAGGAATCGCGGTCGTCCAGCGGCGACGACACTGTGGCGGAGGAAGCGGCGGCGATATTAAAGGTGCCGTGCGCGGTGCCGGTGGAATTCCAGAGCAGGTTGGTGACAAGCTGGAGTGTTTTGCTGGAATCGGCAAACTGAAGGGCGTAGGCGCTGTAAACAGCGGTGCTGATCGCGCCGCCGGTCGCGACGCCGTTGTCGAGGAGGGTGATGTTGCCCGCGTTGGCCGAAATGGCGGCGGCGGATTCGATGATGTTGAATGTTCCCTCGCCCGGATTGCTGACGACATCAATGATGGAGCCGTCCGCGAGGGTCGCGGCGGCGGCGGTGATTTTCGCGGCGCCGCCGATGCCGAGCGTGGCCGTGGCCGCGAGCGTGAAGTCGTCGGCAAGGGCAAGCGTGCCGCCGGAAAGCGTGAGGTGGCCTTGGTTGACGGCGAGCGAGTCGAGGCCGTTCGAGCCGTCGAGCGTGAGGCGGGCCGCGCCGGTTTTGACGAGGGAGGTCACGTCCGTGAAGGTGCCGGCATAGGTGCTGTCCGCCGTGGACTCGATCGTGATGGCGGACGCATTGGCGAGCGTGCCGGCGCCGGAGAGGTTTTTGAGTTTTTGGGCTTTGGCAAAGGCGTCGAGCGTCGCACCGGCGGCGATGTTGACGGCGGCGCTGGCAGCAATCGCGTCCGTCGCGGCGAGGCGCAAGGTGCCGCCCGCCACAGTCGTCGTGCCGGTATGGGCGCTGGCGGGGAGGTGGAAGAGGCCTTCGCCGAGTTTGGTGAAGTTGCCGCCGCCGGTGAAGGGAACGTCGCTGGAAACCGTGTGGCCGTTGGAGTCGATGGCGAGACCGGAGCCGGTTAAAAGGATGGTTGCATTGGCGACCGCCTTGGAGCGGATCCAATTGATGCCGGTGGCGGAAGTATTGCCGTAGCCGTCACCATAAGTGGCGCGCAGCGTGCCGCCGGAGGCGATAATGGTGGCGGAGCCCAGGGAGCGGCTGAGTTCGATGTAGTTGGTGGAGAGCATGCCGCCGTTGAGCGTGAGCGTGCCGGTGGTGGACGCATTGCCGGTGCCAATGGCCAGACGGGCAATGTCTACGGTGGCATTGCCCTCCATGAGGAGAGAGCCGCGGTTGATGTTTATGCCGCCACTTTGTCCGGTTGTGTTAGCCGCATGAGTGGATGAGATGATTGCATTATCTCGAATCACAAGGACTCCGGTGCCGCTAGCAGAGCCAAGAGTGAAGGCATAGGCACCGGAGTTGTCATTGATGTATGCGGCATTGTCCTGAAGGGTAAGGATGCCGTAGCCGCTGTTGCCGATGAACGTTTGGTTGCCGATTTCAGAGGAACCCATGTCGTGCCAGACTGCGTTGCCGGAAAGAGCGACAGTGCCGCTGGAACCGGCAGCGTCGCCGACGCGAGAGCTGAGCTCGCTGCCGGTGCCGGTTGTGCGAAGGGTGCCCCCCGTCATGATAAGGCTGGAAGGCGCGGTGCCGCCTTTGCCGACGTTGACGCGGCGGGCGGTGAGGAGTGATTGATCGGCAAGAGTAACAACACCGGCAGTAGTAATCGTGCCAGTTCCGTTGTTTCCTAGAATGAGATCGCGAGCAGTCAGGGAGGATTGGCCGGAAAGCGCGAGGGTGCCGCTGGCATTGGCCTGAAAGCCCAGAATAAGATCGGTGTCGATGATGACGCTAGCGCGGGCGGCAAGGGAAAGTATGCCAACAGAATCCGCGCTTCGGCCCAAAGAGAGGTTGGAGGCCTTGAGCGAGGCGTTGCCATCGAGATAAATGGCGCCAGTGGAGCCATCAGCAGCGGAACCGCGACCGAGAAAGATACCTGCGTCACTGCTGACTAAACGTCCGTCTCCGGTGATTTTGAGGGCGCTGGCAAGGCCTCCTCTGTCGCCGATGGAAATCACCGGCCCAGTGTTGGCCGTGAAGTTGAATGTTTCGCTGAGAACAGCCGTGCCGCCATTGGTGATATTGATGCCTTCGGGTTGAGTTGGTGAAGGCAGGGCGCTGTCGTTCCAGTTATTAGGGTCAGACCAATCGGCAGTGCCGGTGGCTGTCCAATTGCCGCCTGCATGAAGAGCGGGCGCAATGGCGGTGAGGGCAAGGCAAGCGAGGCAGATGGATGTTATGCGTGTGGTATGCATGATGAGACGTGGGGGAAGAGGTGATGCGAATGCGCGTTGTTATTGTGGGAGCTGATGGTTTGTTTAGAAGCGGTGGAGGAAGCCGGCGGTCAGGCTCCAGGGGGTGTCGTAGTGGCTGCCGAAGCCCGCCTCGTAGTCGAGGCGCAATTGATGCCGGAGGCTCAACTGCCACAGGACGCCGCCGCCGATTTCAAAACGGGAGCCTTCGATGTCGGCGCGGATGCCCTCCGCGGCATCGCGGACTTCGCCGCCGCCGGTGGACACGTCCACGCCGTCCAAACGCAGGTAGGGTTGCCAAAGCCCGCCGCCGGCAAGCTGGATCGCGCGGCCAAAGCGGGCGCCGACGCGCAGTTGCACGGCCTCGAAATCGTCGGCGCGGAGAGCGTCGGGGCCGAGGGTGTAATTTTTGGCAAGATAGCGCATGCAGGCGAACTGCGCCTGCGGATCGACAAACCAGCCGCGCCCGAGCGCGAACTTGCGTCCGACGGCGAGGCTGCCGCCGACATCCCATTGGCTGAAGTCGGCGCGGACATCGTCCGTTTCCAAGCGGTTGGAGGCGCTGGCCAGGTTGAGCGTCGCATCCGCATAGAAGCCGGTGGCGTGCACCCAGCCGGCATAGACGCCGCCCGTGGTGCCGCGCAGCCGGGCTTCGTGGCCCGCGCCGGAGGAGTCGCGGTCGAGCGTGAGCGTCCCGCAGGTGTAGCCGAGATAGATGCCGAGCGTGAGCGCGCCGCGGCCTTCGGCGCCGAGCCGCCAGTCGTGGTCGGTGCCGACGAGCAGGCCGAAGGTGTCCTGGTGGAATTTGCGTCCGACGATGGAGCGATCGGCGTCGAGCCGTTGCCCGTAGGTGACGGCCCATACGCTGTCGAGCAGGTTCGCGGAGGAGCCGGGTTGCAGGCCGCGGGCGAAGCGCAGGCCGTCCATGTGCCGGGAGAGGTTGTGCTGCTGCGCCGTCCAGGCGTCGTGGTGCAGCGACACGATGCCGCCCGCGAGCGCGCCGGCGGCGCTGTAGCCCATGTTGTCGAAATACCAGGTGCCGTCGGCGTTGATGCCGCCGCCGTATTCGACCAGCCCCCAGTCAAAGTTTTCGACAATGAAGTTTTCCACGCCGGGGCCGATGACGCTTTGGTTGAGCACGGCGGCGGCGTTCTGGATGCCGCCGCCGGCGGCGTTGATGACGAGGGTCGGCAAGTCGCTTCCGCCCATGGCGGCAAACACGAGCGTGCTGTGTTCCCCGGTGTCGGAATTGACGGGCAGCACATAGCGGCCCGCGCCGCTGATCGTGCCCGCATCGAGCACGGCGTACTGCGTGTGCGCGCCGATCTCGACGAGGCCGGCATTGGCGAGGCCGGCAAAGGTGATCGCGGCGGAAGCATCGGCCAGGCGGAGCGTGCCGCTGTTGGTCACGCCGCCGGGCAGATCGCCGACCGTGGCGAGGCCGGCGTTGACGAGCCGGCCTGTGACAAGCGCGGAGCCGGCGGCGGTGAACACGGCGCCCGCGCGGTTGTCCACGCTCGCGAGCGAGCCGGCGGAATGCGTGACGGTGCCGGTGTTGACGAGCGCGGCGGTGAGCGCGCCGGTGTTGGTGAAATCGCCGGCGTTGGCGAGGGCGCCGTGGATGCGGCCCAGGTTTTCCATGGTCGCGCCCGCGTCGTTGGCGACGGGGCCGCTGACGATGCCGGCGGGGGTGTTGATGGCGCTGCCGCTGTTGAGCCAGGGCGCGGCGAGCGTGCCGGAGTTGGTGAAGAGGGCGTCGGCGGCGTTGATCACGGAGCCGGAAACGAGCGCCCCGGCGGCATTGGTGGCGACGCCGTGGGCGCGGTTGTTGAGGACGGCGTCGAGTTGGCCGCTGTTGGCAAAGTCGCCGGTGTTGTCCACGGCGCCGCCGATGAAGCCGGAGCTGGCGGCGATGCCTGCGTTGACAAGGGGCGCGGCGAGCGTGCCGGTGTGGGTGAAGAGGGCGCCGGCGAGGTTGTTCACTTGCGCGGTGAGCCGTCCGTGCGCGCCGGTGGCGAGTGTGCCGCTGTTGACGATGCCGGCGCCGCCGACGGCGCCGTCCACCTGCAAGGCGCCCGCTTCGACAAAGGTCGTGCCGGTGTAGTTGTTGTCGGCGGTGAGCGTGAGCGTGCCCGCGCCTTGCTGGTAAAGATTGCCGGCGCCGGAGATGACGCCGGCGTGGCTCGCGGCGTCGGAGCGTTCAAATACGAGCGCGGCGTTGTTGACGATGGCGCCGGCAACGGAGCCGGTGTTGCCGCCGCCGCCGATTTGGAGCACGCCGTCGTTGACGAAGGTCGTGCCGGAATAGGTGTTGGCCGCCGTCAGGACGAGGGTGCCCGCGCCTTGCTTGGCGAGCGATTGGCCGTCCCATCCCGTGGCGGGATTGGCCGCGTTGTCAGCCAGCGCCTGCCCGAGCGTGAACGAGCCGCCTTCGCCGATGGTGAAGTTGCCGTGGCGCGTGGCGTCGTCCTGGTTCCAGGTGAGCGCGGCGTCGAGCAGGAGGGATTTCGCATCGGCGGTCTTGAAGGCGGTGACGGTGATGTAATCGGCGGCGGCGCTGGTGCCGCCGATGGTCGTGGCAAATTCATTGGCAATGCCGCCGGTGGTGGCCGAGATGAGGGTGATGGGAATCTCGGTGCCGGCGGTGATGCCGGCGAGGTTGAGCGTCACGCCGGCGCCGATGCTGACATCGCCCGCGGTGATGAGCGGTCCGGGAGCGGCGCCGATGAGAAAGTCGAGCGTGGAGCCGTCGCCCAAGGCGAGCGTGTGGGTGACGGCGAGCGTGGAGTCGCGGCCCATGACGAGGCCGGCGCGGGCGGCGACATCGAAGGAGCCGACCGTGGCCGCGATCGCGTGAGTGGCGTCACCGAGCGAGAGCGTGCCTCCGGTCACGCTGGCCGCGCCGGCGGCAAAGGACGCGCCGGTGAGCGTGAGCATGGAGCCGCCTGTCCGGGCAAAGGTGCCGGAGCCGGCAATGGAGCCGGCAAAGGCGCCGTCCGCGACGAGCGCAAATTCGAGCGCGCTGTTGTTGACGACCGGGCCGGCGCCAAGCGCGGCGGGGTTGGCGGCGATGAGTTTGCCGGCGTTGATCGTGGTGGCGCCGGCGTAGGTGTTGCCGCCGGAAAGGGTGAGCGTCCCTTCGCCGCTTTTTTCAATGCCGCCGGCGCCGCTGATGATGCCGGAGTAGGTCGTGCTGACGGCGGAGGCGAAGGTGATCGCGCCGGCGTTGCGGATCGCGCCTTCGCCGGTGATATTCTGGAGGGTCTGGGCGCCCGCGGCGACTTCGAGCGCGGCGCCGTCCGCGATGTCAACGGCGGTGCTGGCGGCGATGGCATTGGCGGCGGCGAGGCGCAGCGTGCCGGAGTGAATCGCGGTGGAGCCGGTGTAGGTGTTGGCGGCGGACAGGATGAGCGTGCCCGCGCCTTGCTTGGCGAGCGATTGGCCGTCCCAGTTCGTGGCGGGATTGGCGGACCGGTCGGCCAGCGCGGTATCGACCGTGAACGTCGCGCCGGCATCAATGGTGAAGGCGCCGGCGCGGCTGTTGTCGGGTTGGTTCCAGATCAGCGAGGCATCGAGCAGGTAGGATTTGGCGTCGGCGCTTTTGGTGATCGTGAGCGCGAGGTAATCCACGGCGGCGCCGCCGCCGCCGATGCTGGTCGTGAACTGGTTGGCGATGCTGCCGGTGGTGGCCAGGAGCGTGAAGGGCGTCACGGTGTCGTCGCCGATGCCGGCGATGTTGAGCGTCGCGCCGGCGCCGATGAGCACGTCCGCCGCTGTGATGGCCGGGCCTGTGCCGCCGCCGACGATGAAATCGAGCGTGGCGTTGCCGCCAAAGGCGAGCGTGCCGCTGACGGCGAGCGTGGAGTCGCGGCCCATGACGAGGCCGGCGCCGGCGGCGACATCGAAGGAGCCGACGGTGGCCGCGACCGCGTGCGCGGCATCGCCGAGCGAGAGTGTGCCGCCGGTCACGCTGGCGGTGGCCGCGGCGAAGGACGCGCCGGTGAGCGTGAGCCTGGCGGCGCCCGTCTTGGCAAACGAGCCGGAGCCGGCAATGGCGCCGGCAAACACGCCGTCGGCGGCGGGCGCAAACTCAAGGGCGGCGTGGTTGACGACGCGGCTGGAGCCGAGCGCGGCGGCGGCGGTGGCGATGAGTTTGCCCGCGTGGATCGTGGTGGTGCCGGAGTAGGTGTTGCCGCTGCTGAGGGTGAGCGTGCCGGCGCCTTGCTTGGCGAGCGATTTGCCGTCCCAGACGAGGCCGTTGCCAGCCTGGTCGGCGAGCGCGGTGTCGAGCGTGAAACTTTGCCCGTTGTCGAGCGTGAAGGTGCCGTGCGCGCCGGCGCCGGCGGCCTCCCAACTCAAGCCGAGGCCGAGCTGGTAATCGTTGCCGACGACGGCGGCGCGCAGCACGAGATAATCGGGCGTGTTCGCGTTGGTGAGTGAGACATCGGTGAACGTGCCGGTGATGCCGGATGCGGTGCGCAGGAAGGTGCGCGGCGCGGGGAGCTGGCTGGACGCGGCGTAGTTGACGGTGCCCAGGGTCGCGCTGAGCGAGCCGGAAATCGTGGCGCTGCCGGCGTTGATGTAGGCGTCGCGCGCGGAAAGAAAATCGAGGTGGAGCGCGGACTGCGCGTTTTGCGTGTAAGCGCCGGCGATGTTGACGGTGCCCGTCGAGGCAAGGGAAAGGATGCCGGCGCCGTCAACGCCGTTGCGCAGATTGCCGTTGTTTTGCCAGAGGCCGGCGACGCGCGCCGCGCCGCTGCCGACGATGCCGAGCGTGGAATCACGGGCGATGACGGTGCCCGTTGGCAAAATATCGAGCCTGCCCGCGCCGAAGTCGCCGACGCCGAGATCGCCGGAGTTTTCCCAAAGGCCGGAGACGCGCGCCGTGCCGCTGCCGGAAAAACCGGAGCCGATAAAACCTTGCCCGGCGACGACGGTGCCGCCGGCTGCGATATCGAGCACGCCCTTGCCGGCTTTTCCGACATAGAAATAGCTGCTGCTCCAAAGCCCGGCGACGTGCGCGCTGCCGCTGGCGCCCGCGCGATAGCCGAGGGCGCTTTCGTAGGCGTTGGCCTCGTCGCCCCCGGCGATGACCGACGCGCCTGCCTGAATGTCGAGCGTGCCGACGCCCGAATGCCCGACAAGGAAGCGGTTGTGGCTTTGCAGCTGGCCGCCGCCCGCCACCGTGACGGCGCCGCGCGCGCCGGCGCCGTCGCCGAGATAAACATTCGAGGCGGAAACGGAGCCGCTGGAGAGCACATCCAGCGCGCCCGCGCCACGCTGGCCGACGCGAAGGAAAGCGGCATTGGCCCAATGCCCGGAAACCACAGCCGCCGCGGTGCCGCCCGCCGTGGCGGCGATGACGCCGCTCGCGCCGCCGGCATGGCCCGTGATGGCAAGGGTGCCCGCGTGGATGGTCGTGTCGCCGGTATAGGTGTTTGTGGCGCTGAGCGTGAGCAGCCCCGCGCCGGTCTTGGTCAGCGAGCGGCCATCCCAGCCGGTGTCAAATGCGCCGGGGGCCGCCTGGTCGTCGAGCGGCACGTCCACATCGAAATGCCGCCCCGCGGCGAGATCAAACGTGCCGCTGGCGATGGCGGTGCCGCTGTGCCAGAGGAGCCGCGCGCCGATGAGATAGTCGCGGTTGTCGCGGACAAAAAGCCCGTAGCTCCCGACAAAGCTGAAGGGGCTGGAATAACTGGAAAGATCCGGCAGGAGCCTGGCATCGAAATCGCCGGAAATGGCGTCGTCGGAATGCAAGAGCACTTGGGAAAGCTCGCCCGCCCTCGTGCCGGTTGTGACCGGCGCGTAACCGACGACGGCGACCGTGCCGGACAGGCTTGCGCTTTGGGCGGAGAGAAACGCGCCGCGCCGCCCGTCTGCTCCGGTGAGGTCAAACGTGAGCGTGGCCGTCGCGTTTTGCGTGTAAGCGCGGGCAAGCGTGACGCTGCCGCTGCCGATGATGGCAAGATGCCCGCTGGCGCCAGAGCGTCCTGAAATAAAATTGCCGCCGATATTCCAAAGCCCGCGAACAAAAGCCGTGCCGGAGCCAGTGGCCTCATAGCCGAGGTAGGTGGCGCTGGTCGGTGCGCTGCCGCTGCGGACGATGCCGGTGGCCGCGATGTCGAAAATGCCGGCGCCGGCATTGCTGATGGTCAGGTTGCCGGTGTTCTCAAAAAAGCCGCGCACGACGACCGTGCCGGTCCCCTCGACATAGGTGCCGAGCGTGGTGTTTCCGGTCTGGCGCAATGTGCCGCCGTTTTCGATGGTGAGCACGCCGGCGCCCCTGGAGGCGATGGTAAACGCGCCGCCGGAATTTTCCCAAAGGCCTCCGGCATGAATGGTGGCGCTGCCGGAGGAATTAATGGATGCGCCCAACAGCGCGCCGCCATTGGTGGTGCGGACGATGCCGTCGTTTTCGATGTCGAGAGTGCCCGCGCCCTGATTGCCGACGGTGAAGGCATTGTTGTTTTCCCAAAGACCGTGCACAATGACGGCGCCGGTGCCGGTGGCGCCGGCACCGATGTTGGCCGTGGTGTTGCGGACCGTGCCGTCGGTTTCGATGGTGAGTGCGCCGGCGCCATTGTTGCCAACCGTGATCCCGGCGACATTATACCAAACGCCGTCTACCGAGGCCGTGCCACTGCTTCCGTCACTATTTCCGATAAGCCCGGAGCCGTTGATGACAGTGCCGGAAGATGCGATATGCAGGGAGCCGGTGCCGCTGTTGCCGACATAAAAGCGTCCGTTGCTGCCGCCTCCTCGGGTGTCGCTGATCAACACCCCGTGCACGGTGATCGCGCCGACGCCTGTGCCGGACGAGTTATTGCCGCCGATGCCGACTGCGCCGTCGTGCGTGAGCAAGGTGCCGGTGTTCTCAATGGTGAGCGCGCCGATTCCGTTGACGCCGACGCTGACCGAACCGGCATTGTCCCACAAGCCGCCCACCGAAGCGGTGCCGCTTGAACCGGCGCCGGAACCGATGACGGCTGCGCCATTACTCAGCACGGTGCCGCTGCCCGAGATCGCAAGCACACCGGTGCCGCTGACGCCGACGGTGAGCGCGCCGATGTTATTCCACAGACCGGCGACGGTTGCGCTTCCAAAGCTATTGGCGGTATTTCCAATATTGCCCGCATTATTACGCACCGTGCCAGTCGTCCCGATAATGAGCGCGCCGGTGCCATTATTGCCGACGGTGAGGCTGGAAACATTATACCAGAGTCCATCGACTTTGGCGGAGCCGCTGCTGTTGGCG
>JAIRTK010000468.1 GCA_031254955.1 Opitutaceae bacterium | reverse complement strand
TATGGTGTTTTTGAAGTGGATTCTGGAAAATCGGAGAGAGGGGAGGGCGGGGGAAGGGGGAAAAGGGCGGATGGAGGGATAATGCTAAATAAAATATCAAATATGGGGGAGGGGGCCGCATCCCCAATTTTAGGGATTTTTTCGCCATTGAGTTTTTAGCTTGGGGCTTGATTCATTGTGGCCAAAGCAATGCCTCCCCGCCCCGCGTTCTTCCGTCCGTTTTTCGCGCTGCCCGTTGGTCGCGGTCGCGTTGCCTGCGGGCGTGTCTGGCTGGCGGTCTTGCTTGTGTCCGCCGGGATGCCGTCCGGCGCGCCGATGCGCGCGGATGCCGGCGGGAACGACCGGCCCGACGGGCACTACCTCGCCCGCGAATGGCTCACCGACGACGGGCTGCCGCACAACGCCGTCAACGCCGTGGTGCGCGACGCCAAGGGCTTCCTGTGGCTCGGCACGATGGGCGGACTGGCGCGTTTTGACGGGAGCGACTTCGTGGAGTTTCCGCTGCCCGCCGGGATGTCGACGAACGGCTTCAACATTCGCGCGCTGGCCGTGGACGACGACGACTCGCTGCTCATGGCCACGGCGAACAACCAGGTCGTGCGCCTGCGCGATGGCGAGTTCGACCTGCATCCCGTCAACGCCACGCTCCCGCCGGGCAGCCTGCGCGACCTCGGGGTGGGCGCGGACGGCTCGCTCTGGTTCGGGTTTGACGACCCGGCTGCCATCGTCCGCTGGCACAACGGCGTGACCACGGTGTTTGGCGCCAATGTCGGCGTCACGCGCCGCTCGGGGCGCTTCATGTTCGTGCGCGGGAAAAACGGCGCGACCTGGATGGCGGGCGGGGATTTTCTCGCGTGGCACGACGAGGACGGGCTGCACCGGCACACTGGCCGCGCGGGGCGCTCGCTCTTCATCGTGCCGTCGCGCCCGGGCGGGTTGTGGATCGCCGCCCGCGAGCACTTGGCGCGGCTGGAAAACGGCATCTGGCGCGTCGTGCTCTCCGGCCAAGGCTGGCCCGCCGTGCGGGTGGGCATCCAAGACATGTTCGAGGACGCCGCCGGCGCGCTCTGGATCGCCACGCGGCGCGACGGAGTCTTCCGCCTCGTGGACGGCACGCTGGAGCCGGTGCTCGTGCCGGTGCGGCGCGAGCGCGTGCTCTCCATCATGGACGACATCGAGGGCAACATCTGGCTGGGCATGAACGGCGGCGGCCTCGTGCGCCTGAAACCGAAACACCACGTGCTGCTCAACCAAGCCGCCGGGCTGCCGCAAGAGATAAGCTCCTCGGTCTGCGAGGACGCCACCGGCGCGCTCTGGTGCGCGAACCAGGCCGGCGGCCTCGTGCGGGTGAAGGACGGACGGGTGGACATCGCCGCCACCCTCCCCGCCGAGCACAATTTCTACGCCAACAATGTCTGCGTGGACCGGCGGGGCCGGGTCTGGGTCGGCGCGATCAGCGGACTTTATTCGACGCCGGTGGACGGCCCGTGGACGCTGCGGCGCGAGGCCGGCGAAACGCGCAACGTGCAGACGCTGTTCCATGCAACCAACGGCGACCTCTGGCTGAGCTGGAACAGCGCCCGCCTCGGCGTGCTCCGCAACGGCGTGCTCCGCGAGTTCACCGCCGACGAAGGCTTCCCCGGCTCGAGGGTCGCCGCCATCGCGGAGCGCGCGGGCGGCGAAATCTGGATCGGCCTGGAAAACGGCGCCCTGTTCCGCCTGGCCGGCGGCAAACTCGTGGCGGAACCCGTCCCGCACGCGGCGCGTTTTGCCCGGCTGCACACGCTGCTCACCGACGCGGAAAACCGGCTCTGGATCGGCACCAGCAACGGCCTGCTCCTGTGGCGCGGCGCGCGCTCGCGCCTCTTCACGCGCGCCGACGGCCTGCCCGACGACATCATCAACCAAATCATCATCGACGACAACAGCCGCCTGTGGGCCAGCAGCCGCCGCGGCATCTTTCACCTGCCGCTCGCGCAACTCACCGCCGCCGCGGACACGCCGGGCCGCGGCCTCGCGCCCGTGCTGCTCGGCCGCGACGACGACCTCGACGGCGTGGCCGGCTTTCTCGGCGCCCAGCCGATGGCCTGGAAAGGCCGCGACGGACGCGTGTGGATGGCCACCTATCGCGGCATCGCGGGCCTCGACCCCATCGGCCCCGTGGAAAAACGCGCCCCCCTCCCCGTGCACATCGACCGCGCCACGGTGGACGGCGTCGCCCTGAAGCCGGCGCCCGGCGAAGAACTGTGCACCGGCGCGCAACCCCGGCGACTCGAACTCGCATTCGCCGCCCTCAACTTTTCCACGCCCGATCGCACGCGCATGCGCCGCATGCTGGAAGGCTTCGACGTAGGCTGGGTGGACGCCGGACGCGAACGCTTCTGCGTCTATCCGCGCCTGCCGCCCGGACGCTACGTGTTTCGCGTGGAAGCCTCCGACGGCGAAAACCGCTGGGCCGACGGACAAGCCGCCCTCGCCATCGTCGTGCCGCCCGCGTGGTGGCAGACCTGGTGGACACGCGCCGGCTTCCTGCTGGTGTTCGCCGCGCTCGTGGCGCTGCTCGCCCGCGCCGGCTCCCATCACCTCCTCAAACGCAAACTCCTGCGCCTCCAGCGGGAAAACGCCCTCGAACGCGAACGCGCCCGCATCGCCCGCGATCTCCACGACGACCTCGGCGGACGCATGACCCGCATCGGCTTCGTCGCCGACCGCCTGCATCGCAAAACGGAGGACCCCGGACAAAAGGAACAACTCGGGCGCCTCGCCGTCCAGGCGCGCTACCTGCTCGAAGACCTCGAAGGCATTATTTGGACTGTAAACCCACAAAATGATTCCTGGCAGCGGCTGGCCGCGTATATCTCCCGTTACGCCCACAGTCATCTCCGTGACACCGGAATCCTCTGCACGGTGGATGGCGCCAGCGACATACCCGACCAACCGATTTCGCCCGATGTCCGGCACCACCTGCTCGCCATCGCGAAAGAGGCCCTCAACAACATGCTCAAGCACTCGCAAGCCAGCCGCGCCACCCTCAGCCTCGCCGCTGAAGACGGCCTTTTCCACATGCGTCTCCACGACGACGGATGCGGATTCAGCGGCGCGGCGGCGCGGCGGGGCGACGGGAATGGCCTGGTCAACATGCGCACGCGCATGGCCGAGGTCGGCGGGCGCATCGACATCATGAGCCGCCCCGGCGAGGGGACGGACATCGTCGTCGATGTTCCGATGCACTATCGTCCGCCCCCGGTCCGGCAGGCGGCGGACAAACCACCCCCGCGCCGATGCCCATCTCCGTAGCCATTGTCGAAGACAACTCCGATCTCGCCGAGGAGATCACCCAGATCATCGCCGATGCCCCCGACCTTCGGCTCGCCTGCTGCTGCCGCAACATGCGCAACGCCCTGTCCCGCATCCCCGCCGCCGCGCCCGATGTCGTCATCATGGACATCAACCTCCCCGACGGCTCCGGCATCGAGGCCACCGCCCGCCTGAAACAGCAGCTCCCTGGCTCCGAGGTGATGATCTTCACCATCTACGAAGACAGCGACGAAATCTTCCAGGCGCTCGAAGCCGGGGCCAGCGGCTACCTGCTCAAGCGCGCCTCGACCGACGAACTCCTCCACTCCATTCGCGACCTCATGGACGGCAACGTCCCCATGACCGGCGAGGTGGCGCGCAAAGTCATCCACTCCTTCCAGAAAAAACGCCCGTGCGCCCCGTCCGCCAACACGGCTGCGGACAAGCTCACCCCGCGCGAGACCGACATCCTCGAACTGCTGGCGAAAGGTTTCCCCTCAAAGGAAATCGCCAGCCTGCGCTGCATCAGCGTGCAGACGGTGAACAGCCACCTGAAAAGCATCTACGACAAACTCCACGTCCACTCCCGCACCGAGGCGGTGATCAAGTATCTCGGTTGACAAAAGCATCTCGGCGGACAGTCCGCCGCCTGGTGCAAAAAGCACGGGCACCCCGTGGGCCTGCGTGGCACGAGCACCCCGCCCGAGGGATTGGGCGGCACGGCACATGCAACCCCGCCCATGTAGAGCAGCACCTTTCGTTTCATGAGTCGCAAGGCAAGCCGACCGGGGAGCGCACGCGTCCCGCCAAAACCTGTTGCCCGGCGAGACGCCCGGCAAGGCACGCGAGACGCGTGCGCTCCCCGGTCGCCGCGACAGCATAAACGAAAAAGGCTCTATTATCGTTTTGAGTGGAAAAGAGTCTGAAACGCCCCGGCCTCAACATGCGTGCGCCAGAATCGTGCGCGAGGCGTTCGGCGTTCGGGCGGACGCCGCAATCGGGGCGCGCCGCAATCCCCGCCACCGGCCCAAAAAAAACGCCCGGCGATGAAGCCGGGCGTTTAAACCACTCGGAGCTAGGCTCGACGAGCGATTTTTGGCGGGAGGGAATTTCAGCTTGTTAAAACAGATGCGGAGTGCAAGCGCTTTTTAAAGATATTTTCCCAGAGGTTTTTACAAATTGCACAAACTCCATTTTGTTTTTTATCCAACTCGTGTTTTGAAAGCAAGTAAAAATAATTTATGCCATGACGAAATTGGCTCAAAGAATGCTTGTCCGGTGGAAAATAATCCCAAAAAAAGGCGCGGGTTGCGCGCAAAAACCAGAAAAAATCGCGTGACATGGCGGAGCCGGTTTCATTTTCCGCCCGAAATGCCGGGACCGTGATGGAGGCGGATGGATTTGTAGTGATCCAGCGGATACACCGGCGGCTCGGCGCCGTCCGGGAGCGGGCTTGAATGGCTGGAAAGGGATGAACCGAAAAGCGGAGCCTGCATCGTGGCGCGCTGGCGCAAGGAGGGGCGGCGTCCCGCCGCCCGACGCGGGCGAAGCCCGCGCCCGTTTCGCAGGGAT
>JAIRTK010000467.1 GCA_031254955.1 Opitutaceae bacterium | reverse complement strand
ATTAAAAACGCGCGGACCGGGCGGACTTTTTTTTTGGGGGGGGCAAAATGCCCGTAAACTGTTCCGGCGGGACGGCCTCCGCGCCCCCTCCGTCTGGACGCTTGATTAATCCCGTCGCGGGCGCCCAACATGCCGCCATGCCCGCCCATGTCCGACCTCCACGCAAACGCCGGCGCGCGCTTCGCAATGCCTGCCTCGCCGCCGCCCTCCTCGCGTTGTCCGCCGCCGCATTCGCCGCGTGGCTCCACGCGCGCGCGAAAGCCAGCCTGCCGCAACTCGACGGCGCGGTGACGCTGGCGGGGCTGGGCGCGGACGCCTCCGTCGAGCGCGACGCCCTCGGCGCGCCCGTCATCCGCGCGGCGAACCGGGCCGACGCGGCGCGCGCCCTCGGCTTTCTGCATGCGCAGGACCGTTTTTTCCAGATGGATCTGCTGCGCCGCCGCCCCTCCGGCGAACTCGCGGAGCTTTTCGGCAAACGCGCCGTCGAGGCCGACAAGGCCATGCGCCTCCACCGGCTCCGCGCGCACGCCCGCGACGTTTACGCCGCGTTGCCCGCCGCGCGCCGCGCCCTCGTCGATGCCTACGCCGGCGGCGTCAACGCCGGCCTCGCCGCCCTCGGCGCCCGTCCGCCCGAGTATCTGTTGCTCCGCGTCCGGCCCGCGCCGTGGTTGCCGGAGGACTGCGTGCTCGTCATCTGCGCGATGGCCGTTGACCTTCAGCATCCCGACGCGCGCCACGAGCTTTCGTTGATGACCGCCCGCGACCTGCTGCACGAGCGTGTCGTGCGGTTTTTCGCCCCGCTCGTCGCGCCCAATGACGCCGCGCTCGACGGCACCACCGCGCCGCTCCCCGCCATGCCCGAGGCGCGGCATCTCAATGTGCGCCGTCTCCGCTCCGGCGGCGGCTCCCAAAGGAGCGCGGGCATTCCTGCCCGCGATTTGCCGGACAGCGGTTTGCCGGCCCGTGATTCCCCGGCCAGCGATTCCTCCGCCCGCGATTTCGCGGATAGCGATTTTCCTGCCGCACCCACCAGCGATTTCCCCACCCGTGATTTCGCAGACAGTGATTTCCCGGCCAGCGATTTCCCAGCCCGCGATTTCCCAGCCCGTGATTTCGCAGCTCGCGATTTCGCCACTAGCGATTTCCCCGCCCCCGATTTCGCGGACAACGCCTCCCCCGCCTCCCCCGCCGCACCCGCCCGGCTCGCATCCAATCGCGGCGCGACGCAAGGTCGCGCCCTACGGGGCGCGTTTGTTTCTCCAGCGCGTGCGCCTGTTTTTTCCCCGCGCGCGCCCGTTTTTCCCGCCGGGTCGAACAACATGGCGCTTGCCGGCGCGCTCACCGCCAGCGGCGCCGCTTTGTTGGAAAACGACATGCACCTCGCGCTGCGCGTGCCAAACACCTGGTATCGCGCCCGCATGACGTGGACGGCGGACGACGGCTCGCCGCGCGACCTCGCCGGCGTGACGTTGCCCGGCCTGCCGGCGCTCGTCGCCGGCAGCAATGGCCGCATCGCGTGGGGCTTCACCAACAGTTGCGCCGACACCAGCGACATCGTCGTGCTCACGCCGGTGGAGATCACGCCCGACTACTATTCGAGCGGACGCAAAATCGTGCGCTTGGAAGACCGCACCGAGACCATCCGCGTGCGCGGCGGCGGCGCGGTGACGTTCACATTTCAAACCTCGGAATGGGGGCCTGTGATCGGCGAGAACCACAAAGCGCAGCGGCTCTCCTTCAAATGGGTGCTGCGCGAGCCGGGCGCGCTCGACCTCGAAGTGCTCGGGTTGGAGGATGCCGCCAGCGTCGCCGAGGCCGTCGATGTGGCGCGGCGCTCCGGCATACCCGCGCAAAATTTCCTCGTCGCCGATTCCGCCGGCGCCATCGGCTGGACGATTTGCGGACGGCTGCCGAACCGCGCCGGTTTCGACGGGCGTTTCCCCGCCACGTGGGCCTACGGCGACCGGCGTTGGGACGGGCTGGTGCCGCCCGAAAAAATCCCCGCCCTCATCAATCCCCCCGGCGGACGGCTCTCCAGCGCGAACCAGCGGCTCTTCGGCGGCGGCACGCTCGCGTTGCTCGGCGACGGAGGTCTTGTCAACGGACTGCGCGGCGCGCGCATCCAGAATCTCATGGCGGACATCGCGGGCGAGGCGACGCCGGGCGACTTGCTCGCCGTCGCGCTGGACGACCGCGCCCCGCATCTCGACCGCTGGCGCGGACTGTTCCTCAAAACGCTCGCCGCCGCCGGCGCTGACGTCGCCGCTGATGCTGACGCCGGTGCCGCCGCTGATGCCGCCGTCGATGCTGACGCCGTCGCCGCCGCTGCTGCTGCCGCCGCTGCTGACGCCGCCGCTGCTGACGCCGCCGCCGCCGGCTCCGGCGCCGGAGCCGGCGCGTCCCCGAGGCGGCGCAAAGACCGGGACGCGCTGGCCCGCGCGCTGGCCGGGGAAAACGGTCCCGCCCGCGCCTCCGTTGACTCGGTCTCCTACACCATCGTGAGCCGCTTCCGCGGGCATGTCGCCGACCGCGCGCTCGCGCCCGTCTTCGCGCGCTGCCTGGCGCGGTATCCCGATTTTGACTACACGGGGTTCAACTACGAGCCGGGCCTGTGGGAGTTGCTCGAAAAACGCCCGGCGCACCTGCTCGCCCCCGAATACGCGTCGTGGGACGCGCTCCTGCTCGCCGCCGCCGACGACGTGAGCCGCGACATCAAGGCCGCCGGGCTTGAACCCGCCACGGCGCGGTGGGGCGAGTTTAACACCAGCCGCATCCATCATCCGCTGGGCGGCGTGTTGTTCGGGCTTCTGGGCGGCTGGCTGAACCTGCCCGCCGACCCGCTCCCCGGCGGCGCCGACACGCCCCGCCTGCAATCGCCGGCGCACGGCGCCTCGGAGCGTTTCGTCGTCGCGCCCGGACGGGAGGGCGAGGGGATTTTTCACATGCCCGGCGGCCAGAGCGGGCACCCGTTGTCGCCCTTTTACCGTGCCGGGCACGATGCCTGGGTGCATGGCCGCCCCACGCCCTTTCTCCCCGGCCCGGCGATGCATGTGCTGACGTTGAGGGCGGAAAACGAATAACCCGCCGCCAGCCCGCGCACGCTATATGCACGGCCTGCACGCCACGCACGCACGGCGCACACAGCGCACGCCTCCGGCGCCTTGGCGGTGCCTATTATGCTCGCGGGGCCTATTATGCTCGCGGGGCCTATTATGGAGTGCGGCGAGTTCTCGCCGCTTTTGACGGCGCGACCTGTCGCGCCGCCGCGCCCCGCGCCGCCCCGCCCCGCCGCGCCGCCCGTGGAACGCCCGAGGGAAAATCGTCGCGGG
>JAIRTK010000392.1 GCA_031254955.1 Opitutaceae bacterium | reverse complement strand
GAACGCGCAAGAGAACGAGAACGAGGGGCGACGGCTTTGTGTTGCTCCGGGGGCGAAGGGTGCGTAAGGGGAGCCGGCATGATGATTTATCTGTGCATCGGACTGGGCGGGGCGCTCGGCAGCATGGCGCGTTTCGCGCTGGCGGGCGCGGTGGACCGCTGGACGGGCGCGGCGTTTCCCTGGGGCACGCTGCTGGTGAATGCGACAGGCTGTTTCGTCATCGGCTTTTTCGTCGCGCTCACCGCGCCGGGCGGACGCTGGCCGGTGGGCGCGCCTGGGCGGCAGGGGTTCATGGCCGGCGTGCTCGGCGGGTTCACGACCTTCTCGGCGTTCAGCCTGCAAACCTTGGAACTCGCGCAGGCCGGGCGCTGGCTGTCCGCCGGCGGCTACGCCGGCGCGTCGCTGGCGGTGTGCTTGGCCGCCGTCTGGCTCGGCCACGCGGCGGCGGTGGCGGTGAATCCGGCGGGAGGGGGATAAAACGATCATGGGAAACACAACACCGGTTGTCATGCCGTCACAGTCGCCGCGATACCGGTCAAGGCTGTGGAAAAATTTCAAGCATATCGCGGTCGGCGGGATGGCGGCTGGCGCGGCCTTTGTGCTTGCGTGCGCGGTTATCGCCGGAGCGGGGTTGCGAGACAGGGACGGCTGCGCGGATGTTGCGCTCGTGCTGGGCAGCAAGGTGGCGCCTGATGGCACACCGTCCGCGCGCTTGCAGGCCCGGTTGGCGAAAACATTGGAATTATACCGGCTGGGAAAATTTCCCTTCATTGTCGTGAGCGGCGGCACCGGAATAGAGGGATTCGATGAGGCTGTGGTGATGCGCGACTGGCTTGTGGCGCAGGGTGTGCTGTCGGAGAGCGTCATCATGGATGGCGCGGGTGCGACCACGTTTGCGAGCGCGCAAAATCTTGCGCGCATCGCCCGCGGGCGCGGGTTTAGGAGCGTGTTCGTGGTGTCGCAATATTTTCACCTGCCCCGCGCGCGGCTGGCGCTGCGAAGATCGGGTTTCGGGGAGGTGTGCGCGGCGCACGCGGAATTTTTTGAGGCGCGCGACTTGTATTCAATCGCGCGCGAGGCTCCGGCATGCTTGTTGTATTGGTTTCGTCAATACGAGAGAAAATAGGGCGCTCACCGCGAGTTGAACAGTTCGGCGATGATGTCCTCCAGCGGAACGTCCTCGATGGTGATGTCCACGACGGGGCCGGCGGAGAGGATTTCCTGCGAGACGCTCACGACCGCGTCGGCGGGCGCGGTGAGCGTGACGCGGCCTTCGTCGTCCCGCTGGGCGGCGCCGTGGGCGGAGGCCCAGCGTTCGGGAAACCGTCCGGGCCGCGGGATGAAGGTTATGATTTTGCGGCGCGCGCCGCCACTTTCGCCGTGAATTTGCCGAACAGCCGTCCCGGATGCGCGCCCATCGCGGCGGCGAGCCAGACGAGTTCCACCACGTCAATCCGCCGCTCGCCCTGCTCGATTTTTGCGATTACCGACTGCGGCCAGCCGCACCCCGCCGCCACCTCCGCCTGCGTCAGCCCCCGCGCCCGCCGCTCCTCGCGCAGCGTCTGCCGCAGCAACTCGTGCTCGTCGCAGAACAAGGATTTGCGGGGAAATTTCGTCACAAGGGCGCACAGTGTATCCGGTTGCTTTAAAAATCCGAAAATAGGATAATTTTCACTTGTGAGTATCGCTGGAATGGAAAAACATCCCGCCTCGCCGGCGCCCGTGCCGGTGTCGCCGGCGCGCACCGCCGGCGGCGGTTCCACCCGCAGCATCCACCACAACACCGGCGTCACCAAGATCACCGGCGGCATCGCGTTCAGGACGGGCAACTCCGCCGCCGTCGCCACCGTCAACATCAGCGGCGTGGCGAACATCACCGGCGGCATCACCAGCCAGGCCGGCTTGCTCGTCAACGGCGGTGGCGTGACGAACATCACCGGCGGCATCGGCGGCAGCCTCACCGTCACCGGAGGCACCGTGGACGTGACCGGCAACGTCACCGGCAACCTCGCCGTGAGCGGCGGCACCGTCACCATCACCGGCAACGTCGGCGGCGCGCGCAACGCCACCGGCGGCAGCGCCCTCGCCCCCGGCTGCGGCGGCGGCAACGGCCTGTGCCTCTACGGCGGCGCCCTCGACGTCACCTCCACCGCCGCCAACGCCCTCACCGCCACCGGCGGCGTCGGCACGGCCCTCTTCTTCACCGGCGACTGGGTGGCCGGCAGCGGCATCGCCTCCCTCGACACCCTGCAAATCACCGGCGCCGGCGCCATCAAGGCCGTCGGCGACTGCGGCATCTTTTCCTTCGCCGACATCACCATCATCGGCGGAGCCGATGGGGCGGAGCGATGATGTTGACGGGGCGGGGCGATAAATCGTCCCGTCAAAAGCGGCGGCAGGCCGCCGCACTCCATATCGAGCCGCATTCGCCGCATTCCATATCGAGCCGCGTTTACCGCATCCGGACGCCGCAGGCTATGCGGCATCGTCCGCCTTCGCCCGCCGCCCTCGAAAGCCAAGGCGGCGCCGTCTGTTTTGGCGGCGGTGCCTGCTTTGGAGTGCGGTGGCCCGCCACCGCTTTTGACGGCGCGGCCTGCCGCGCCGCCCGGCCTCGCGCCGGCGGCGGTGTTCGCAACTCGCCGCCGTCCGCCGCGCGTGATGCCGTCCGCCAAATAGGAACAGCACTTTTGCGCGGCCTGCCGAGTCGCGTGGCGCGGGCGGCCCGCCTGCGCCACGGAGATCCGCGCCGCCACCCTCAAAAACGCGGGTGGGGACGTCCGTGCCACGCAAGCCGCCGCCTTCCGACTCTGTGCCGCCAGGGCGCCAATCTTGTTCGCAACCGCCTTTTCACCGCGAGTTGAACAGCTCGGCGATGATGTCCTCCAGCGGAACGTCCTCGATGGTGATGTCCACGACGGAGCCGGCGGAGAGGATTTCCTGCGAGACGCTCACGACCGCGTCGGCGGGCACGGTGAGCGTGACGCGGCCTTCGTCGTCCCGCTGGGCGGCGCCGTGGGCGGAGGCCCAGCATTCGGGAAACCGCCCGGGCCGCGGGATGAAGGTTATGATTTTGCGGCGCGCGCCTTGGCGCGATTCGAGGCGGTCGAGTTCGCCGTCGTAGATTTTGGTCCCTTTGTGGATCACGATGACGCGTTCGCAGAGTTCCTGGATGTCCGCCATGTAGTGGCTGGTGAGCAGGATGGTGACGCGGTGGCGGCGGTTGTAGTCGCGCAGGAACTGGCGCACGGCTTTTTGCGAGACCACGTCGAGGCCGATGGTCGGTTCGTCTAGAAACAGGACGCGCGGGCGGTGCAGGAGCGCGGCGATAAGCTCCATCTTCATGCGTTCGCCGAGGGAAAGCTCGCGCACCATCACGTTGAGTTTGGGGCCGACGCCGAGCAGCGCGACCAGTTCGTCGAGCGTGGCTTTGTAGTCGGCGGCGGGCAGGTTGTAGATATGGCGCAGGAGCAGAAACGATTCCTGCGCGGGCAGGTCCCACCAGAGCTGGTTTTTCTGGCCGAGGACGAGCGCGAAGATGCGGCGGTAGGCGTTTTCGCGGCGGGAGGGGTCGAACCCGGCCACGCGCGCGCTGCCGCCGGTCGGAAAAATAAGCCCGGAGAGCATCTTGAGCGTGGTGGTCTTGCCCGCGCCGTTGGGGCCGAGAAAACCGACGAATTCGCCTTCGGCTATGTCGAACGAAATTTCCTTCGCCGCCGCGATTTCCTCGAAGTCGCGTTTGAACAGGCCGTAGAGTCCGCCCAGAAAACCGGGGCGTTTTTTATAGGTGCGGAAGACGCGGGTGAGGTTGCGGACTTCGATCATGGGTGCAGGTGTAGCAGGAGGTGATGTCAGGACTGGGAGGGCGTCACTCGAAGTGATGTCCCGCCCTCTTTCTTCTTTCTTCTTTCTTCTTTCTTCTTTATCTTTCCTCTTTGTCTTTCTTCTTGGCGGACATCTTGGCGGGCAGCTCGTTTCGCGCGGAACTCTTTCGTCTGGCGCGAGCGGAAAGTTCCGAGCGAAGCGAGAGGCCTCGCCAAGAAGAAAGACAAAGAGGAAAGATAAAGAAGAAAGAGGAAAGAGGAAAGAGGGCGGGCGGTGGTCGTCGATTGCCGGCGGGGTTTGCTGGAGGCGGGTTTGGCAAGCGAGGTTCTTACAGGGACTGGCTGGCCAGAAACTCCGCCGCTTTGGCCCAGGCGCGACCGCGGTGGCTGAGCTGGTTTTTGATTGCGTCGCCGAGTTCGGAGAGGGTCTGGCGGTGCCCGTCGGGAATGAAAACCGGGTCGTAGCCGAAGCCGCCCGCGCCGCGCGGTTCGCGGGCGAGGCGTCCGTGGCAGTGTCCCTCGAAGGCGTGTTCGGCGCCGTCCGGCGCGATGAGGAGGAGCACGCATGTGAAATGCGCGCCGCGTTTGCCGTCAGGCGTGTCGCGCGTGGCGGCGACGAGCTTGGCGAGGTTGGCCGCGCCGTCGCCTTGCGGGCCGGCGTAATAGGCCGATTCGACGCCGGGGCCGCCGTCGAGCGCGTCAACGCACAGGCCGCTGTCGTCGGCCATCACCCAGGCGCCGGGCGAATGCGGAATGCGGAGTGCGGAATGCGGAATGCTGGCGGAGTGCGGAGTGCCGGCGGCGGCGGGGGAGGGGACGGTGGGGGAGGGCGCGAGGGTAGGGGAGGGCGCGAGGGTGGGGGAGGGTGCGAGGGTAGGGGAGGGGGGCGTTTGCCACTTGTCACTTGTCGTTTCCGCGACGGAGGAGGAGGCGATTTTTTCGCGCAGGGCGCGGGCTTTTTTGCGGGCGTTGCCGATGAAGGTGCCTGTGTCTTCCACCACCGGCGGCATGCCGCCGATGGTTTGGGCGGAGAGAATTTCGAGCGGGAGGCCGGAGGCGTTGGCGAGCGCCTGAAATTCGCGGGCCTTGTGCGTGTTACCGGAGGCTAAAAACAGTTTCATCGAAATGGATTTTTTCCGGATAAACGACGCGTCCGCGCATGAGTTGGTCGTCGCCGAACGAGGCGTGGCGCACGTCGGCCAGGCGCAGCGACTGGTCGAGGCGCTCGGTGCGCAGGCCGGTGTAAACGGGCTTGGCGCGTTCGTCGGCGAAGAGCAGCGGCGCGCGGTAAATGAAGAGGTAGTCGAGCTGGCGCTCCTGCAAAAACTCGCTCACGAGCTGGCTGCCGCCTTCGAGATAGACGCCGGTGATGTTTTCCTCGGCGCATTTCTGGCGGAACGCGGCGAGCGGCACGCGCTGCGTGGGCGAGTCGAGGCACCAGACTTGCACGCCTTGGTCGCGGAGTTTGCGCACGTAGCCGAGGCCGCCGTGCGGCGTGGTGACGACGATGGTGCGCTCGCGAAACTCGTCGGTGTAGAGGCGCGGCAGCGAGCGGTCGGTCATCGAGCGCAGCAGGCCGTCGAACACGAAGCGCAGCGGGCACCATTCCTCCTCGCCCTCGATGCGCGCGGTGAGGCGCGGGTTGTCCTTCGCGAGGGTGCCGGCGCCGATGGCGATGGACGGAAACAGGCGCCGCCAGCGCATCACGTCGGCGCGCGCCGGCTCGCCGGTGATCCAGCGGGACTCGCCGGTGCGGGTGGCGATCTTGGCGTCGAGCGTGATGGCGGATTTCGCGGCGATGAGCGGCGCGCGCGCGGTCGCCCAATGGTTGAACAACAGGTTCAGGTCCGCGCATTCGGCATCGAGCACGCCGCTGATGACTTCGATGCCCGCGTCGCGCAAAATCTGAAAACCGCGCCCCGCGTGTCCGGCGGACGGATCGGTCGCGCCGGCGACCACGCGCGCGAGGCCGGCCTCGCGGATGGCGTCGGTGCAGGCGCCTGTGCGGCCGTGCGTGGAGCAAGGCTCAAGCGTGACGTAGAGCGTGGCGCCGGGCTTGGGCTTGCGAGCGAGCGCGGCGAGGGCGGCGCGCTCGGCATGAGGGCCGCCGTCCCGCTCATGCCAGCCTTCGGCGACGACGGCGTCGTCCTCGACGATGAGGGCGCCGACCATGGGATTGGGGTGAGTGGCGCCCCAGCCGCGACGCGCGAGTTCCAAGGCGCGGCGCATGTGGCGCTCGTGCCGGGCGAGTTGCGAGGAGTCAATCGGGGAGCGGGTGTGAGCGGTGCTCATATAAAAATCGTTCTCGTTCTCGTTCTCGTTCTCTTACTCGTTCTCTTGCTCGTTCTCGTTTTCGAAGCGTCACGGGACCAATCCAAGAGAACGAGAACGAGCAAGAGAACGAGAACGATTTGGTTATTCGCGCACATACGGATTGGTTTTCTTTTCCACGCCGACAGTGGTGTCGTCGCCGTGGCCGGGAAACACGCGGGTGTCGTCGGGCAGCGTGTAGATTTGCGCGCGGATGGAGTGGTCGAGTGCGCGCATGTCCCCGCCGGGCAGGTCGGTGCGCCCGATGCTGCCGGCAAAGAGCGCGTCGCCCACGACGGCCATTTTTTGCGCGGGGAACCAGAACAGGATGTTGCCCGGACAATGTCCTGGCACATGGCGCACCTCGACCTGTTCGCCGAGCGCCTCGAAACGGTCGCCCTGCGCCATCCACGCGTCCACCTTCACCGGCTCGATTTCCATGTCGCGCGGCAGCAGCGCGCCCATCACCTCGGGTGTTTCGATAAGCGGCTGGTCGGCGCGGTGCGCGCGGACTTTCGCGCCGGTGCGCCGCACGACCTCGGCCGCGCCCTGCGTGTGGTCCCAATGCCCGTGCGTGAGCCAAAGCTCGGCGAGCCTGCATTTTTGCTCATCGAGGACGGGCGCGACGGCATCCCACACGTTTTCGGGCGCATCGACCAGGACCGCCTCGCCGCGTTCCGGCGCGGAGAGCAGGTAGCCGTGGGTATAGGCCGGACCGCCGGTGAAGACATGAATCTGCATGGCCTTCACTGCACACCGTAACCATGCCGCCAATCAACGCAAAACCCCGCCCCGGCTCGAAAAAGCAGCCACCTCGGTCAGCGCCAACCGCAACCAATGACATGCCGCCATCTCGCGGGCGCGGCGCAAGGCCGTCGTGTTCACCAATGACAAGAAATCGCTGCGCGTGCATGCCGAGCGCGAGGCCGGGCACAAAAACACGCTCTCGGTTGACCTGCCGCCCGAGACGATGGCGGACATCGCGCGGGGATTTTCGGAGGAGACGAAGGAAAGGCGCCGCATGGACATCCAGGCGGAACGCGATGCCGCAATCATGCGCTGGATGCGCGCCGCCAACGCGCCGGAGGTGTCGCACAACGTCACGCCGTGCATCGCGCATGGCTTGGAGCCGGACATCGCGCACACCGCCGAGCCGCATTTTTATCAACAACCCGGCCAGCAGCAAACACGAGGGATACGACCATGAGCCTTGCCGATTATCTGAACAAAGCACGAATGCCTGCCGCTGTCGCCGATGCAGTCGCGCCGTCTCCCGGCGTCGTGTTACATCCGCGCGTGTCTGAAAAAGCCGAGGATGCCGGTTTGCCACTGGTCTGTCATGCCCGGTGAACATGGGGTTTCCCGTGGCCGTATTACATCGAATCGCTGCTTGCCCCGGCGGGCATTGCCGGGACAGATGCCCGCGCGGCGGCGCATGATGTGCTCACGGTGGTTTTCGCCATCCGAGAGGTTATCCCCTTTCCCAGTGAAAAGTACCCTTTAGAAGCAGAGCCATGTAGGGGCTTCGCTTGCGAAGCCCGTTGCTGGTGCACGGCCTTTGC
>JAIRTK010000368.1 GCA_031254955.1 Opitutaceae bacterium | reverse complement strand
CGGCGTTTTTGCAGGACGCGCAGACCGAGCGCGCGGTCATGGCGATGGCTCACGCCTATTACGAACCGACCGACTATCCGCAACACGCGAGCCTCGTGGAGTTGATGCAGTTTTCCCGCTTCCCCGAGCACAAAAAAGAAACGGTTGACCACCTCGCCACGCTTCTCGCGTCCTGGTGCGCGCACGGGCAATACGGCCGCCTTTTCGACGGCGTGACGAATATTTCCCTCACGGGCCAGATTGCCCACTTTGAACTCGGCTACATTCCCGAGCAGTCCGTCGAACTCAAAACCGCCGCAGGGCTTCTCATCAGCGGTTTCGCGCGCCAGCATATCATTTCATTGCCGAGGCATCTGCGGAAACGCATCCTCTACGAGGAACTGGCGCGATTTCTCGACGTGCCAGGCGGCGAGAAGGTGGTCGCGGAAGCCTACGCACAGTTGCGCAAGTTTTCATGCTGGACGGCCTCCATCGTGCAGCAATACAGCCGTTTCAAGTCCTCGCGCAACCGCCCCGTCGTCATCGGCAACAGCAAGCAGTTTTTCCTCATGCGTCAGTTTGATAGAAACGACATCGACGACATCGCGCACGATATAAGCCTGCCCGAGTCCGTTTGCGCCGCCATCCAAAATTACCCCATGCCCGAGCAGCAGCAGGAAGGGAAAAAGTTTTCTTCCATTTGCTTTTTCACGCCCGTCACCGACCCGCCGCTCTGCGGCACCGTGCGAAACATACAGGCAAAAAAATAATTCACCACAAAGGCACAAAGGACACGAAACATTAATAAAAACCATGAAACCCACCATAATATTATCGATTACACTGGCAGTCTTTCTCTCCGGCTGCGCCAGCCTCCGCCAGCCGGCCACCGACATCGTTCTCACCGGCGCGGGCGGGGCCATCGGCTACCAGGCATCGAATAAACGAATCGGCGGCGCGGCCATCGGCGCGGGCGCGGGCTACCTCGTCTCGAAAGTCGCCAACTACGAAATTACCGCCGCCATCGCCGACGCGGAGAAGCGTGGCCACGACCGCGCCATGAACCAGGCCGTGAAGCAACAATACTGGATCATGCAAAACCAGCAGCGCGACGAAAGCACGGCCCCGGCATCCGAGCCGCGTTACGTGAACGTCACCCTTCCCGAAACCGTCACCGCCGACGGCGTAATACTAAAACCGACCCCCATCACCCTCCGCACCGAATAGCCATGAAAATCCATCGTCCCAAAATCCTCATCGCCACCATTGCCGGGGCCGCGCTCATCGCGCGCGTTTTTGCCGGCATCCCCGTCATCGACGCCGCCAACCTCGCCAACAGCCAAATCTCGCACATAGCGACCATCGCCAAATGGGTTGAGAATATCGCGCAGCTAAAGACGCAAATCACCCAGCTAAAGGAGCAGGTCAGCATTCAAGACCAGTTGCGCAACTGGACGGGCAACCCCTCCGACGCCGCAAAAATATTATCACTGGGCATCCTGAACGAAAGCGATCTTTTGCGCGACTACGGCCTGACCCGCGACGACATCGCCCGCGCCGTGAAGAGTCTTGACACGCTCTCCCGCACCGACGGCAACACCTACCGCTCCGTTTATGTTCCCGATCTCGACGGCGGCACGGCCCAATACGATCCTCTCACCCACCGCCGCCATGCCCTGCTCGACGCGCGCGCCGACAACACCCGCGCCGTCGCCGACCAGACGCGCGAACGCGAGCGCGAACTTTTGGAGGAAATCGCCCTCACGCTTTCCGAACTGCGCTCCGGCGCGACCGACGCGCAGGTGCAGAAATTGACCGCAAAATTGATTGTATTAAACGGCCAGCTTTCCCAAGCCGAGACCACGCGCCGCCGCCAGATGGACGAGGTGATTCTGCAAAAAATCGCCAACGACAACCGCCGCGAGACCGAGCAGCTTGCCGCCGCCGAACTCGCCGCCAAGGACGATTTTCTGGCGAACCAGCGCGTGACCGCCTTCATGCGCTCCATCAACCCGCGCAAGAACGCCCGCTGATTCGTCATGGATTTGGTGCTGCCCATACTCGAAAACAAAATCACCGCGATGGTGACAGCGTTCCGCTTCGTCGTGTTCGCCATGCTTGTCGTCGGGCTCATCGCGCGCATGAGCCGGCATCACTACCACAACAGCGAACTGGTGCGTCCGCTCGCCCGCGCCCTTGTCATCGTCGCGCTCGTTTCCTCGATGAACTGGTGGTTTCCGCTCATGGAAAAAACCATGCTCGCGGCGGCCTCCTATATTGACCCGCACTACAACGACAATCCCACCCGTGCGTCCGATGAACTGCGCGCCGGCACGGCGCAAAACCCGGATAAAGAATGGTCATGGCGCAAGCTCAACGAATCCATCTACCACGCGATGACCGACGCGGTGTCGTGGGTTTTTATACAGATCGGCGCGCTGATTTCCGCGCCCATGATAATACTGCAATACATCCTGCGCTGGATTCTGTATCTGCTCGCGCCCTTCGCGCTCGCGTGCTTCATGATTCCGGGAGGCACCCAGATCGGCGTCCGTTTTTTCCAGCAAACCCTCGCCGTGCTCGCATGGCCGGTCGGCTTCGCCATCACGAACCTGGTCGCAATCGCCATCTGGCAGGATTTTCGCGCGGCGGTCGGGGCCACTCCTGCCTCGCCCGAAATGGCCCTCTACTCGCCGTTCCTGACCAATGTCGGCGGCATCCTCGCCGCGCTCACGCTGCTGATCGGGACGATTTCCACGCCGGTCATCTGCCAGAAGATTTTCGCGCAGGGTTATGCGCTTACCGGCGAGACGGGCAATCCCGGCGCGCTCGGACGCGCGGCCACCGACACGCTCTACCGCGCCAGCACAGTCGGCAACATGCTGGCCGCGCCCTCGCGGGCCGCCACCGCGACGGGTGGACGCCCCGGTGCCATGCCACCGCCCCTGCCCGCGCAAACCACACCCGGATTATAAAAGGTTGAAGGGCTGAAAGACTGAAAAATAAGATGAATCCAGCAAATATACAAAATGAAGACGCGGGGGCAGGGAGCGTGCGCGAGACGACGGTTGACAATTCACGCCCACCCGCGCCACGGAAACCGGAAGCGGCGCGAGCATTTTCACCGGCGCGGCTGTTCGCCGACCACGCCTTCGCCGCGCGCATGTGGGCGCTGGTCGCCATCG
>JAIRTK010000362.1 GCA_031254955.1 Opitutaceae bacterium | reverse complement strand
AATCCTCAGCCATGTCCGCCCCCCCTGAATAAATGAACACAGGGAAATATAATAAAACAAATCATTAAATTATCCACAGATTGCGCAGATTAAAAACAAACTATTTGAAAATCTGTGTTAATCTGTGTAATCTGTGGACAATAAAAACAAACCATTAAAATAATCGCGGAAACACGAAATTACGGAAACGCGAAAACAAGCCGATCCCATTCCTTTTTCAGCGTTTCCGCCCTTCCGCGCTTCCGCGATAAAAAAACCGAACCATTATTTTGAACAGAAGAAAACAATAATCATAAAAGATATTCTTCGTTCCCTCTGTTTCCTTCTGTTCAATAAAACCGAACCATCAAACTGTCCACGGATTACACAGCTTCTCACTGATTAAAATTCATAAGAAGTCTGCGTTAATCTGTGTAATCTGTGGACAATAAAAATAAGCCATTAAAATAATCGCGGAAACACGAAATTACGGAAACGCGAAAACAAGCCGATCCCATTCCTTTTTTCAGCATTTCCGCCCTTCCGCGCTTCCGCGATAAAAAAACCGAACCATTATTTTGAACAGAAGAAAACAAAGGCCGCAAAGAAAACAATAATCATAAAAGATATTCTTCGTTCCCTCTGTTTCCTTCTGTTCAATAAAAACGAATCTTAAAAAACGCCGGCTGCGTCGGGTTTCGCGTCCTACGCGCTGAGTGGGTCGGCGGCGGGACGCAGGGTTTTCCACGCGCCGCGCGTGAAATCGGGGACGGGCACCGGCGCGCCGTCCTGCGCGACCGAACGCACCGAAAGCTCCAGAACGCTGCTCCACGCGGCGGCGTCATAAACCGTGAGGTCGGGCGTCGCGCCGCGGCGGACGCAGTCGAGCAGGCGGTGGTTCATCAGGTAATCTATGCCGCCGTGGCCCGCGCCCCTCGCCTTCGCCCAAAGCTCGCGGACAAGCGGGTGCGCGAAGCGCTCGCGCATTTTTTTGAGATCGTCCTCATCGAGCCAGCCGTGGCTGTTTTTGGCCTGGAGGCCGAGCGCGAGGCTCGCGGGGGCGTCGAGCGCGAGGCGGCCGGGATAGCCGAAGAAGGTGGCGCCGGTGCCGCTGAGGGCGTTGATGCGGCTGTAGGGGCGCGGGCTGACGACATCGTGCTGCACCATGATGGTGCGGCCCAGCTCGGTCTTGATGATGGAGGTGTTGATGTCGCCGCAACGGTAGCGTTCGCCGGCGTGCCGCCCGGCGTTGGGCGTTTTTTCGCGCAGCCATCGGGAGAGGTTGTGCTCGCCGGAACTGACGGAGACGAGGCTCTTGAACCGGTCGCCGCGCCCGATGCCGAGGTAGCGGGCCACGGGGCCGAGGCCGTGCGTGGGATAGAGGTTGCCGTCGAGTTTTTTGTGATACTCGCGCCGCCAGTTGCCTTCGGAATCGAGGTTGAAGAGCATGGCGCGCAGGTCGTGGATGTAAGCGCACTCGGCGTGCTTCAACTCGCCAAAGACTCCTTCGCGGACGAGGTTGAGCACAAACAACTCCTCCCGTCCGTAACAGCAGTTCTCCAATATCACGCAGTGGCGCTGCGTGCGTTCGGAGGCGTCCACCAGCTCCCAGCATTCGTCCACCGTCACGGCGGCGGCGACCTCGACGAAGGCGTGCCTGCCGTGCTCCATCACGCGGACGGCCATCGGCACGTGCCATTCCCAGGGGGTCGCGACGTAAACGACATCGAGGTCGTCCTGCGCGACGAGTTTTTCCCATGCGTTTTCGGAGCCGGTGTAAAGTTTGGGTTGCGCGGGGGATTTCGCGCGGATGCGTTTGAGGGCGCGGTCAATGCGATCCTGGCGGAGGTCGCACAGCGCGGTGATTTCGACGAAGTCGAGGCCGGCCATGTCGCGCGCGAGGGTGGCGCCGCGTCCGAGGCCGATGATGCCGACGCGGACTTTTTCCAGCGGTTTGGTGGTGAGGTCGTGGACGGGTTTTTGTCCGGGTTTGCGCGGGCGGGTGGCGGAGAGCGGGCCGTCGCTGGAGAGGGCGCCGAACGGGGCGGCGGCGAGGGGCGCGCCGCCGGCGAGCGCGGCGGCGCCGAGGCCGAGGACGGCGCTTTTGAGGAAGTCGCGGCGGGAGCCGGCGGAGAGGCTGGGATGCGGGTGCGAGGCGGGTTGATTTGTTTTTTTCATGGTGGTTTGGATGGATGGGAGAATCGGTTTGAAATCGGTTTGGGAGGCGTCGTGTTTGGGAATGCGGGGGCGTCATTTGCGTCCGCCGTCGTCGTTGTATAAAAGCGCGGCGCGGTCGCCGAGTTTTCGCAATGTCTCCAGTCGAAACGCGCCGGGCCATGCGACGAGCCACTGGTTGATGCGTTCGGAGACGCCGCCGCTGGAGCCGAAGCCCCAGTCGCATTCAAAATACGCTTCGTTCTGGCTGCCGGCGGGGCGGATGCGTCCGTGGATTTCCAGCGTGCCGTCGGAAACCAGTTGATTGCCGTTGCGCCAGATGGCGGCGGCTTTTTCGAGCCATTGCGGGTCGCCGGTCAGTTCGGATAATTTCACCCACTCCGGCACCCAGTAAAGCGCGTAGGGGTCGAGGTGGTTGTGCTGCACGGAAACCGAGGTCGCGCCGAAGGTGCTGTAATGGTGTTTCGTAAAATCATCGTCCGGGGGATACACGCCTTCGTAATGCCACAGCCATGTTGACAGATAATAGGAAATCGCGACGGCATCGTCGAGATAGGCGCGCCTGCCGGTGATTTCATGCAGCATGAGCGCGGAGCGCAGCAACGGGAGGGCGGATTCCTTGTCAATGCACCAGGTGTCGAGCGCGCCGGCGGTGGTGTATCCGCGGGTTTTCAATTCGCCCATGTAATAGGAAAATGATTTTTTCGCGGATTCGAGCCAGGCGGGGTTTTTCGAGCGGCGCCAGGCTTCCAGCATCGGCGGTGTCATGAAGCAGCCGATGCCGCCTTCGCGCACGACGGGCGCGCCGTCCCGCCGCCAGCCGCGCGCATAAGCGCCGGAGGGCTGCTGGTCGGCGCGGACGAACTCGCACAGGTCAAACGCGATGCGCTCGTAGTTCGGGCGTTCGGCGCCGGCGGCGCGCGCGAGGTCGGCGGCCTCGAAAAAGTTCATCGCGGCGACGCCGAGGTTGCAGGCGTCCATGGTGTAGTTTTCGCGTTGGTCGAGGACGCGGTCGAAGTGCGTGATGAAAAGGCCGCCCGGCAGCGGACAGTGCGCGGCCCAGGTGTCGAGCGCGGCGAGCGCTTTGTTTTTTGAATCTTCGTTTTTGTTTTTTATATAATCGACGAGCAGCGAGTTTGCGAGCGAGGCGTTCTGGCCGCACCAGCCGATTTCATATTTTCCTTTTTGGCGCTGTTCCCAGCCGCCGTCACCGGCGGCGCGCAGGCCGATGCTGAAGCCTTTGAAGACGCCTTCCTCCGCCCAGAGCGGCCCGGTCGCGTAGCGGATGCCGAGCCGCCAGAGTTTTTCCTGGGAATAAATCCCCGCGGCGCGCGGTTTGTCGGCGAGTCGCCAGGATTGTCGCAAAAAGTGGCGGATGGCGGCGTGGTCCGGCTCGATGCCGGCGATGTTTAGATACAGGGTGAGCGTGATGCTTTCGCCTTTTTTCAGGGCGGCGGGTTTTATGCTTCCGGTTGTGTATTTGTCGCGGGCGCAATAGACAAAGGGCGTTTCTTCCTCGGGCCAGATCATGCGGTGCGCGGTGTGGCGCGCCTCCGGTTCGATGGAGCAGGAAAACGATTCGCGCCCGGTTTTCGGGGCATCGCCCCAGGTGGCGACGGCGAAGCGTCCGCCTTCGGAATAAACCGCGCCCGGCAGCGGCGTGCGGCGGAAGGAGAGCGTGCGGAAGCGTCCGTCGCGCGCGGCGCCTTTGGGTTCCTTGCCGCGTCCGTAGTGGTTGCCGTTGTAGGAGACGGCGGGAATCATCCACCAGGCGGCGGGCGAGTGGTGGACGAAGGCGAGCGTGAGGCGGGCGTCGGGAATGTCGCGGCGCGCGGTGAAGTGGCGGACGATTTTGAATGTGGCGCCGTCGAGCGTCTCGATGCGTCCGCTCACGGCGACGCCGTCGGGCGCGGTTTCGGCGAGATGCCCGGCGGGGGAGTTGTCGGGCGCGAGGAGGCGCGGGGTGCCGTCCTGCCGCCGCCAGCGCCATGCGGATGGCGCGGGCGTTTTGCCGGCGTCGGTCATCACAATCGGGCGGATTGTGCCGTCGGCGTTGTAATCAACGCGCTCGAAGGCGATTTTCCGACGGCTTTTATACGGTCCGTCGCCGGACTCGCCATCATAGCGGTGATAGGCGATGAGTTCCGCGCCGTCGGACGGGTTGATAAAAAACGAATGGTGGCCCGGCCCTTTGTGGAGGGCGTCGCCGGTCAGGATTGCGCCCCGGTAGGTCCACGGGCCGGATGGCGAGGGCGCCGTCGCGTAGTGGACGGAATACGACGAGGTTTTGTATTTTCCGTGGCTGTAGGACAAATAATACAGGCCGTCCCGAAAGTGCATGAACGCCCCTTCGGTGAAGCGCGGCGGCGTTTTCACGGGGATTTCTGCGGCGAGTTCCGCCATATCGGGGGCCAGCTCGAACATCCGCAGTTTCGCGCCCGCGCTGCCGCCGGCGTATAAATAATACTTTCCCGTCGCCGGATCGGCGAACACCATCGGGTCAATCGCCTCGAATCCGTTTCCGCCGGTGAGCAGCGGGCGTCCGGAGTCGCGGAACGGGCCGGCGGGGCTGTCGCCGACCGCCACGCCGATGCGCGACGGGTGCGTTTTGGTTTGCGGGCCGACGGCATAATAAAAATACCATTTCCCGCCGCGCGCGATCACGCCGGGAGCCCAGGCGCCGTGCCTGGGGCGTCCGTCCGCCTTGAGCCACGGGACATCCCGGCAACGGAGCACGGGGCCGTGCCGCGTCCAGTGTTTCAAATCGTCCGACGAGTAGGCGTAAAACGCCCCGCCTTCCGGGTCGGCGCGCGTGGGATACACCCAGACGGTTTTCCCGTGCGCGAGCGCGTGCGGGTCGGCGCCGGGCATCACCGGGTTCGCAAATTCCCCGGCGCGGCAGGCGGGCGCGCCGAGGGCAAATGCACAGAGGGCAAACGCGCAGAGAACGGGCAAGCCGAGAGCGGGCGCGCCGAGGGCGGGCAAGCCTTTCAGCCCGAAAACAGATGGACGACCGCGGGTGAATGCCGGCTGGGCGTGGAACGGGGGGGGCATGGTTGGTGTTTGGATTGTGCGGGTGGATTGTGCGGGGCTTGGCCTTGCGTCAGGCCGTGGAATTGACGCGGCCTGATGCAAGGTCAGGCCCTGCGGCGGCAAGGACAGGCCCTGTGGGGCATGAAAAACCGCGAAAAGACGCGAAATTTTTACCAAAGGGTCGACCACGCCGACGATTGGGGGCAACCCAAACGGCGATGGGGGAGGCCTCAAACGGCGAAGAGAGCGCTTCGGGCCTGAAATAGCAACTATCTTTGAAGAGAAAAAAGGCATGGCGGGAAAGGGAGGGAAAGCAGAGGCTAAGGCGAAGCCCGTGGTTTCGTCGGGAGAGGGGACAAGCCGCGAGTGGCGCTTAGGCGTCGAGGTGGGCCGCTGCGCAGGCCGGG
>JAIRTK010000340.1 GCA_031254955.1 Opitutaceae bacterium | reverse complement strand
GGCCTTTTTCTCCCGCCTTCTGTTCGCACTTTTTCCCGCCTTGCGCACCTCGCCATGCCTCAAACTCGCTTAATACCGCCTTCCTCAGCACCGACTAATTACTTTATCGCAATTAATTGTAAATAAATAATTTTCATCAAAATTGTTTTCTTCGCGCCCTCTGCGTCCTTTGCTGTTAATTTTAGATCCTCCCTTAATATTTAAAAATGGACCCCACGGCCCAAGTCCGCTCGCTCCGCTCGCAAAATTTATAAAACAGCTCCCCCGCACTCACTATATATCTGCGTCCCAGCGCGGCAAAACCGCGCGCTGGTCGGGCACGCGGCGCCCCGCCTTCAAAATTTCAATTCCTATTTCACACCCTGCCATGAAACTCACCAAACTGCCACTCCTGCTCCTCGCGGCCCTGCTCGCGCTCCCTTGTGCACACGCGCAAACCGTGCGCACCGGCTCCGTCACGGGCCGGGTTTACAATCCCTCGACCGAGGAATACGTCGGTAATGCGCGGATTCGCACCGTGCAGACCGGCGAAACCGCCATCTCCGAAATGGGCGGCTTTTATCACATCAGCAATCTGCCGCCCGGAGAGGTGACCTTGGAACTCAGCTATGCCGGCTACCCAACCGTCACCGCCACGGTTGTCGTTACTGCGGGGGCCACCGCCACGAAAGATTTTGAGCTGCCGGCGTCCCGCGACGACGATGTCGTGCAGCTTGAAAGATTCACCGTTTCCGCCGAGCGCGAAGGCCAGGCCAAGGCCATCATGGACCAGCGCGCCTCCATGAACCTGACCCAAGTCGTCTCATCGGATGTGTTTGGCAACGACCCCGAGGGCAATATCGGCGAGTTTCTCCGCAACATCCCCGGCGTGTTTATAAACACCGAGCTTGGCGAAGCGACCAGCGTGAGCTTCGGCGGCCTCAGCGCCGAATACGTCAACGTCACCGTTGACGGCCTCGCCCTGGCCACGGCAGATGCGGAGACCACAAACCGGTCCACCAGCTTCTCGGCCATTTCGCTCAGCAGCATGGATTCGCTGGAAATCGCCCGCACCATCAGCGCCGACGTCGATGCCAACGCCCCCGCCGGCACGGTCAACATGCGCAGCAAAAGCGCCTTCACCCGTCGCGGCACCGCTCTCATGGCGCAGGCCACCCTCACCATGGCCTCCGGCGCCGGCGCCACTTTGCACAAGACCCACGGCCCCGACGACAACGGCGGCGTGTTCAAAATCCGCCCCGGCTTTATCGTCGAGTTTTCCCACGCCTTGAGAAACAAATACGGCATCATTATCAACGTGAGTGATTCCGATATTTATTCGGAGCAGCACCGCCTGATCTACAACATTAACTACGAGCCCACCCCCGACGACCCGCGCCCCTATGTGCCGACCTCCCTGGCGTTGCTGCAATCGCCGCGCACCAACCGCCGCTTTGCCACCACGATTCGCGGGGACTGGCGCGTGACCCCGCGGCTCGCGGTGGGCCTCGGCTTGATTTATAATTACTCGCGCCTGTGGAACCTCCGGCGCACCGTCACTTTCGAGACGGGCTACACCCGCGCCAACCCCGGCTCGGTCCTCGGCGGCGACGACATCCTGTCCCGTTTCGAGACCACCGGCTCCTCAAGGGTGACCGCCAATTTCCGCACCATTTCGAGAATGACCCAGGCCATCACGCTCACGCCCCGGTTTGAATACCGCATCGGCGATTTCAGCATCGAGGGCCTGGTCTCGCATTCCGACTCCATGAGCTGGCTCGCGTCCATGGGGCGCACGGGGGGCATTTATAATCTTGGGACTCTCACGGCATCGAATGTCCGCTACCGGGTCGAACGCCTCGGCAACAGGGCCGACGCCACCGATTTCAAATTCACCCAGACATCCGGCCCCGACATTGCCAGCGGCGCCGTCTTTTCCAAGCCGGCCCTGTTTCCCGATGACGACCGGGACTCCACCCAGCGTTTCCTCACCACCCAGCTCAACGCCTCCCTGTTGACGCGCTGGCTTTTCCCCATCCAGTGGAAGGCCGGCTTGAAGAGGCGCGATGAAAAGCGCACTTTCGACCAGGACTACTACACGGGCCGCGCCACTTGGAACGGCGGCGCAAATTGGGGGAATTTCAAAAGCCCCTACCGCTTCGACATGGGCGGGCATGACATGCAGTTTGAGACGTTGAGCGGAGGCACGCTTTTCATGGCCAATCTGCAGGCCATCGGCGCCTACTACCGCGAGCATCCCGAAGAATTCGTCACCTACGCGCCCGACTCCACGACCTACGCCACCGATTATTATAACGCCAAGGTGCGGGATCACCGGGATTTCAGCGAATGCATCGACGCCGCCTACCTCATGGCCACGGGCATGCTGCTCGACAAACGCCTCCATATACGCGCCGGCCTGCGTCATGAAAAAACCATGACCGACGTGCTGGAGCCGGATCCCCGCACCGAGGCCGAGCTTGCCGCCGCGGGCCATCCCTTTGATCCCACCACGGGCAGGGCCACGTATCTGGATGGCATCAACTACCAGTTCTTCTCCCGTCCCTGGCGGCACCGCAAAAACGCCTACGATAACTTTTTCCCCAGCGCCTCGCTCAAATATGACATCACGAAAAATCTCGACATCAAGCTCGGCATGAGCACGACCATCAGGCGCCCCACTTACAGCGACCTTACGGGTGTCACCACCGTCAACCACACCACGGGCGTCGTCTCCCTTCCCAATATTTATCTCCAGGTTGAAAACGGGCGCTCCTACGGCGCGCAACTGAATTATTATTTCAAAGGCGTCGGCAACCTGAGCGTGGGCGTGTATCAAAACGACTTGAAAAACAAAATAGAACAGTCGTCCGTGTGGGGCGATGAATTGCCCTGGGAGCTGGCCGATATGGCGGAGCAGTATCCCGGCTATGAGTTCAACATACGTCGCAACCGGCCGGGGGAGACCCGCATGCGCAGCCTTGAGGTGGGCTGGAGGCAGAATCTCGGCTTCATCGCCCCGGCGCTCAAGCGCCTGATCCTGCGCGCCAATTACACCCGCGCCTACGCCAATTATATCAGCACCCGTGTCGTTCCCCATGCCGTCAATGCCGGGTTCACGTTCACCTACCGCAAATTCAATATCTATACAAATTACAACTGGACGGACGAGTTCCCCATCAGCGACACGGGCATCACTTACAGCCGCCACCGCACCCAGGTTGATCTCGGCGGCGGATACAAATTCAACCGCACCTACTCCCTGTCGTTCCACGTCCGCAATCTTTTCGACGAGCCTCACACCTACATGCGGAATTTCCCTCAGTTCCCGGATGCCGGGTCGCCGCTCTATCAAAGCGTGCGAGGCGGCACCTCCTTCAGGGTATCCATCAGGGGGGAATGGTGAGCCAGGGGTCGGAAGCTAGAGGACAGAAAGAACCGTTATGCATTCAGAAATCCGACCACCCCGCCACACGCGGCCGCATCTGCCGCCCCACTTTTTAATCCTTAACTGATGTTACGCGGAGGTTGCCATTTGAACCATCAAACGAGTCAAGCCCTCGGTAGGGAGGCCTCTCCGAGACCTCCGCCACCACGCTCCGATTTGCCTATGAAATTCCAAACCTCCTGCTCCGCCCGGCGGAGGCCTCTCCGAGGCCTCCCTACCGGCGCTGCCGCGCCCGCACCACGCCGGCCCGCGTAACATCAGCTCTTGATTTTCCTCATCCACTCATCCGCATCTTATGAAAACACTCCGCACTAGCACACGCCGCCTCTTTCTGTCCTTCGGCCTTCAGGCTTTCAGCCTTTTGCTCCCCGCCGCCAACATTTATTGGGCCCCCGGAGTCACGGGGACTTGGTTCACCCCCAACGGCTGGCACCAAGACAGCACCACCGGCCCCGTGCGCGACGCCCCTGCCGCCGACGATAATGCTTATATCGAAACCGGAGGCATCACCATCGGCGCCGGTATTTCGGCCACCAATGCCGTGATATCCGTCGGCCAGAGCGCAGGCTCCTCCGGCACGCTTGTCATCGAAGCCGGCGGCGTGGACTGGACCACTGGCGTCGGTTATATCGGCTACGCCAGCGGCGGTAGTCGCGGTCGTGCCATCGTCGGAGGTTACATGGGCATCGGCTC
>JAIRTK010000320.1 GCA_031254955.1 Opitutaceae bacterium | reverse complement strand
CTCCGCCCGGACGCAATCCCGGCACCCGTCCGCCGCCGCGCCACCACGCATCCGACCGGCAGGACACCTCCAGCCACACCACCACGACGCACCTCGACCGGCACACAACGAACCGCCCGAACACGACGAACCGCCCGCACTACGACAAACCGGACGGCGCCGGCAATCGCCCGCACACGACGACCGACAATCGCCCGAACACGACGACCAGCCATCCGCGAACCCATGTGCGGCAGTCCGCCTCCACCATGACCGACAGGCGCGCCGCAAACACGACCGCCCCGCGCGAGATTCAGCGCACCTCGCCCCCACCCCGCCAGCAGCAAGCCGCCCGGCAATCCCGTCCGCAGTCCCGTCCGGCCGCGCAGCCCGCGCAGTCGGCTTCGTCACAACAACCCCGCCCATCCTCATCGCAACAGTCTCGCCCATCCTCATCGCAACAAACCCGCTCATCCTCGCAGCAACAAACCCGCTCGTCCTCATCGCAACAAACCCGTCCGTCTCCGCCGCCGGCGCGCACCCAGTCGCAATCCGCCGCGTCGAGCCGCTCATCGGAAAGACAGGACAAGGCGGCAACGTCCTCGCGTTCGTCGTCCTCCCACGATTCTTCGCGCCAGCAAACGCGCTCCCGCCGGACCTGAAACCAAGCGTTGACGCTGCGGCGAACGCCCCCCCGCCGCTCCCTCCGCGCTTGCAGCCTGCGTCGGTCCGCGATGAAAATCGCCGCATGAACGCCGACCCGCTTGCCCCCGATTCGATTCCCGCCGCCGCCATGCCCGCGTCTCCCGCCGCCGCTGACGACGACAACGCCGACGACGACGCCGCCGCCAACGCACCCGCTCCGTCCGCCGGGCTGCAGCTCTCCGCGCTTGAGGCGCGCGTGCTGGGCTGCCTGATCGAGAAAGAATTGACCACGCCCGACGTTTACCCGCTCTCGCTCAACGCCCTGGTCAACGCCTGCAACCAGCGCAACAACCGCGCGCCGGTCATCGAAGCCTCGGCGGACGAGGTCGGACTGGCGCTCGACGGCCTGCGGCGGAAGCAACTCGCCGCGCTTTTCGCCGGCGCGGATTCCCGCGTGCCGAAATACAAACAAACGCTTGATCTTGTCTGGCCGGTCGAGACCCTCGCGCGCGTGTTGCTGGCGGAACTCTTGCTGCGCGGCCCGCAAACGACCGCGGAACTGCGCGCCCGCGCCGGACGCATGCGCGCGATGCCGGATGCGGGTGAAATCGAGCGGCTCCTCGCCGATCTGGCTGCGCGCCCGTCGGAATCGCTCGTGCGGAAACTCGCGCGGCAGACCGGGCAAAAAGAGGCGCGCTGGACGCAGCTTCTCACCGGCGAACCCTCCGCCGCCGACATCGCCGGCACGGTTCCGGCCCCCGTCACCGTGACGATGACGCTCCCGCCCGAAGTCGCGCGACGCCTCGACGCGCTCGAAGCCGAAGTCGCGCGCTTGCGCGACGAGCTGGTCACCCTGCGCAAAGCCCTGGGAGACGCCTGACAAAGCCTTGGCAGACGCCTGAGGCTCCCTTGTCAACCGAGATTAAGCGACCGGCAATCGCCGGATCGCATGGCAAGGGCGCCCTCGCCCATGCGCCTAGGTTTTGCAGCGCGAAGCGCCATCCGTCCACGGGCGAAGCCCCCCTCCTGCGGCCTTTTCAGGAACGCGAACATCTCAGACTTCTCGCCCCACCCGGAATTTCCTGCCCCTCCTGACGAAAGATAAAGAATAAAGAATAAAGAGGAAAGATTCCGGCGGCGACATCTCGGCGGCAACATCTCGGCAGTGACATTTCAGCGGTAACATTCCGGCGGTGACACCACTCTGGGTTGCCCCCCCCTGCCCTCTCAACTTGGGCCTGTCAACTTGGCCTGTCACGGCTGGCTTTGTCATACCCTCGAATAATCGAATTTATCAAAATTAATTAAAAAAATGACATTAAGGATTTTTAACGTTGGCACCCGTATATATTTCTCCCCTCTCCGCACCGACCAAATCTGAACCCACCGCCATGAAACCCATCACCATGAAACCCACCGTCACGAAATCCGCCCGCATCCCCGCGGCCCTGCTCGCGCTCGGCCTCTCCATTGCCCCGCCGCTCGCGGCGCAGCAAACCGCCTACACCCAGCCGCCCGTTGACAGCGAAATCGTCGAACTCTCGCGCTTCGTCGTCGAGGCCGAGCGCGATGTCGGCTACGAATCCATGCAAACCACCTCCGGCATGCGCACCGTGCAGGAGTTGAAAAACGTCCCCAGCTCCATCTCCGTCATCAACGCCACCTTCATCGACGACATCGGCGCGCTCAGCATCGAGGAAATGTCGAAGTGGTTCGTGACCGGCGAAGCCAACCCCAACCCCGACACCAGCACCGACGGACGCCCCATCTTCCGCGGCGTCCAGAGCAACTACGCCATGCGCAACAGCTGGATCTGGTACACCCCCATCGACTCCTACTCCGTCGAACGCGTCGAACTGGTGCGCGGCCCCAACGCCTTCCTCTACGGCGAAGCCGACCTCGGCGGCAGCAACAACACCATCACCAAACGCGGCCTCTTCACCAAAAACCACACCCGCGTCAAAGCCATCGCCGGCTCCTTCGGACTGCGCCGCGCCGAATTCGACGCGAACCGCATCCTCATCCCCAAAAAACTCGCCCTGCGCGCCGCCGCCGTCGCCAGCAAAAGCGACGAATGGTATCACCACGGCAAACGCGACTTCGGCGGCCTCTACCTCGCCCTCGCCTACCGCCCCACGCGCACCACCACCCTCCGCGTCTCCGGCGAAGTCAACAGCAGCGAACGCGTCACCACCACCGGCCTCTTCCAGCAATACTACGGCTTCATGACCACCGGCCCCAACCCCGTCGAAGCCACCGCCAAAATCAAAAACGGCACCACCTACATCCCCGCCCTCGGCCTCGCCGTCAACAACCGCGTCGCCGCCAACCAACGCACGCGCGGCTCCGGCTCCAACCTCACCCTCGTGGACCCCTCCGTGCTCCCCCGCAAATGGCAATTCCGCGGCCCCGCCTCCACCTACTCGCAAGACATCCAGACCCTCACCATCGAACTGGAGCAAAAAATCACCGACAAACTCCACCTCATGCTCTCCGGCAACTTCATGGAATCCAAAATCGACAACTGGAACGCCTCCGGCCGCGCCATCTACCGCGACCTCTCCCCAAAACTCCCCGACGGCACCGCCAACCCCTACTACGGCGAACTCTACACCGAGTATTACCGCACCCACCAACTCGCCGGCAACATCGTCCGCGACCTCCGCGCCTCCCTCGTTTACGAATGGGACAACCTCAAATGGATGAAACAAACCTTCGTCCTCAACGCCCAACAACACCAAGACAACCCCGGCCAACGCCGCCCCAAACTCGCCGAATACGCCGCCATCGACACCTGGACCCCCGCCGACCGCAACAAAGTCACCCCCGGCACCTCCCCCGCCGACCTCGCCGGCTACCGCGCCTCCTTCACCAACAACCGCTTCTACCGCCGCTACTACCTCAAAGACGGCGACAGCGCCCGCCTCACCGGCAACATCCACGCCCTCCCCGGCATCTCCGACTACTACCCCGACTACACCAGCGCCGTCTATGCCAGCGGCGCCGTCCTCTATCGCCGCTTCTACATGCCCTCCATCGCCATCGGCGCCAGCGGCTCCTACTTCAACGACCACCTCTTCACCACCATCGGCTACCGCCACGACAAATTTAAAATGAAAAACATCAACGGCATCCCCCTCGTCCAACCCGGCGAAAACTCCTGGACCGTCGTCCCCGCCACCCCCGCCAACGACACCCCCGCCGCCATCGCCGCCGCCGAAAAATTCAACCGCCCCGCCTACACCGACCTCTCCTTTGAAGGCCCCAACCTCGGCGCCATCATCCGCATCAACGACATCCTCGCCTTCGGCTACAACTACGCCAAAAGCTACCGCCCCTCCCTCGGCCTCGGCTCCGACGGCGTCATCCCCGGCACCGTCCAAGGCATCCCCTTCGGCAAAGGCTGGGACGCCAGCATCCGCCTCTCCCTCCTCCAAAGCCGCATCGAACTCAACGGCACCTACTACGACAACTACCAACCCAACGCCCGCGTCGCCCCCGCCTTCACCGACGACCTCAAAAACGAAATGAACGCCATCTTCGGCGCCAACGGCTGGAACTCCACCGGCCGCGACACCGAACAACTCACCTCCACCGGCATCGAAATCGAAATGACCGCCAACCTCACCCGCCACTGGCGCATCATGGCCAACTACGCCAACAACAAACTCAAAACCGAAAACCGCATCCCCCAACTCCGCCACTACCAAGCCGCCGCCCGCGCCCAAGGCAAACCCACCCCCGAACTCGACAAAATGTTCGCGCGCTACCCCGAAGGCATGCCCACCGGCGGCTACACCAAAAACCAAGCGAACCTCTTCACCCGCTACGACTTCAACACCGGCACCCTCAAAGGCTTCTACCTCGGCGGCGGCGTGAACTGGCGCGACAAAACCTACCGCGGCACCGCCCAACTCGTCAACGGCGGCCCCTTCGTCAACGTCTGGGCGCCCTCCTACGCCACCTATTCCTTCCTCACCGGCTACCGCCTCAAACTCCTCACCCACCCCGTCACCCTCGCCCTCAACGTGGACAACCTCCTCGACAAAAAATACTACCGCTCCGCCGCCGTCGGCTCGGGCAGCTGGGGCGCCCCCCGCACCATCCGCCTCACCTCCTCCATCAACTTCTAACACCACACCCCCCCCGGCGGCCCGCGCCCCCCACCGCGCGGGCCGCCACCCACCCACCCGCCGCCGCCCGCCCACCACCGCTCACCTGCTGCCAACACCCACCCGCCGCCCACCTCGACCCGCCACCCACCCCCACCCACCCGATGCACCCGCCACCCGCCACCCCCGCCACCCCCGCCGCCGCCGCC
>JAIRTK010000280.1 GCA_031254955.1 Opitutaceae bacterium | reverse complement strand
CACAGCGCGCCGACCTGGAGACCACCGAGGGGAACGGCCTGTTCTGGCTGGGTAGCGGTGTTGCTCTGGGGGGTGCGCTCTGTTTTATCTGTGTCACAACAGGCCACCCCGATTTTTGTTTTTGATAGACGCTCCGAAGAGGAAAAGTTTCGGCGATGGCGCGGACTTGTATCATGCATCCGCCGGGGGCGTCGCATGGCATCGGGGGTTAATAAAGGAGGCTTAGACGATATTCATTTTCCGGCGGATTTTTCCGGTCGGCGTTTTTATAAATTCCTCTTTTCTTATGACAAGATGCCGTATGCGTTTGTAATTCGGCACCGTGGCGTTGAAGGCTTTCACCTCCGCCGCCACCGCTTGGAAGATGTCATTATAATCCGGCTCGGCTTTTCCGGACGCCTGGACCACTTCCTCCATGACCGGCTTCACTTGCAGGCTGACGAGAATGTTTCCGTTTTTGTCCTCACTGCCATAAACCATGAGTTCGCCGATCAATTTTGATTTCGCCAGTTCCGCCTCAAGCTCCTCCGGGAAAATGTTTTTTCCCGTGCGCGTCACGATCATGTTCATTTTGCGCCCGGTGATGAACGCCCAGCCGTCGTCGTCGAGATAGCCGTAGTCGCCCGTGCGATACCAGCCGTCTTGAAACACCTGCGCGGTCAGGTCCGGGCGGTCGAGGTAGCCGAGCATCGCGGTCGGGCCTTTGATGAGTATCTCGCCGATGCCGTCCTCGTCGGGCGCGTCTATTTTGAATGTCGCCGACACGACCGGACGGCCAACACTCGATGCTTTCAGGTAATTGTCCTCGTAATAGCGCGTGGAGCTGAGCAGCGCCGACATCTCCGTCATGCCGTAGCCTTGCTGCACCTTGATGCCGATGTCTTGGACGCCGTTGATGAGCGCGGGGTCGATCGCCGCCGCGCCGGTGAAAATTTTCCGCAAATGTCCGCCGACGAGTTTGCGTTCCTCCGCGAACAGTTTCCTGCTCATCTCGAAAATGGCGTCGTCGTTGTTGCCGCCGGTTTTCATCAGCTCGAAGCGTTTCCCCTTGAGTTCGAGAATGCGTTTTTTCAACGACTCGACCGTCCCGGTTTTTTCCGCGTTGTTCCAGATGCGGCGGTGCACCGACTTCAGCAGAAGCGGCACGCAAAGGAGGATGGTCGCCTCCGCCTCCGCCATGTTTTTGTAGATGTATTTCAGCCCGTCCCCGATCGCGATTCCCATGCCCTGCGAGAGCGAGGTGGAAATGCCCATGCGCGATTCGAAGCAGTGGTGCATCGGCAGGATCGACACCGAGCAGTCGGTGCATTGGAAGCCGAGCGCCTCCTGAATATCGAGCACATTTTCCCCCAGCGTGCGTTGCGTGTGCATGACGCCCTTGGCCTCGCCGGTCGTGCCGGAGGTGAACATGATGCAAACCAGCGCGTCGGGATCGGGGACGATGGCCTTTGCCGCCTGGATTTGCGCTGGCTCCGGCGTCTTTCCAATATCAAGCCCCGCGCCCGTCCCGCCTTCATTCCTGTAATACTTGCGCATGAGAAAAGCGTGTCCCAACCCCGAGGCGCGCACCGGCTCCTCGTATTTTTTGTCATAAAAAACCGCCTCGCATTTCGCCCTTTCCAGCAGGTTCAGAATCTCGGGCCGCAAAAGCTCGCGGTCGAGCGGGACAATGACCGAGCCGATAAACAGGGTCGCAAAATAAGCGAGCATCCACTGGTAGGAGTTGTCGCCGATGACCGCCACGCGCTTCCCTCGGAGTCCCTTTTCGATCAACTGCGCGGACAGGGTAAAAACATCCTGCTCGAACTGGAGGAAGGAGATTTTTTCATAGGGCGATTTGTTGTCCTCCGCCTTGACCATAAAAGCGGTCCGCGCGGAAAATTTCTTCATGCCCGAGCATATGAGGGTTTTCAGCATTTTTTCCATTCATCAACGAGAGTTGGTTCAAAACAGTTGGGTTGCCGGCATGAAGGCAACTATTTTTCACCTTTCCGCAATGATAGTCGAGGATAATGCAAATCCGAAGCACCACCCTCTTTCCGCTTTCAGCCTCTTCCTCCTTCCTTCCTCGTTCTTCGTCCCTCGTTCTTCGTTCTCGTTCTCGTTCTCGTTCTTCTTTCTTCTTTCCTCTTTCTCCTCCAAGCGGTGCCATCGGGGGCGAAAGGCGAAAGGCGAAAGGCGAAAGGCGAAAGGAGATAAGAGAACGAGAACGAGAACGAAGAACGAAGAACGAAGAACGAGAACGAGGAGAGAAAGAGGAAAGAGGAAAGAAGAAAGAGTCAGAGGGCGGGGCCTTACTTTGGAGCGCATCCATGCTATATCCCCGACGGATTGCGCGCAGGCTCGACACGCGATGCCGGAGACCGTAGCTTCCGCGCGTCCTCAACCCTCAATTTCATGGTCCCATGACATTCCCATCACGCTTGGCCCGGTGTATTTATCTTCTCTGGCGCGTGTGGTTTTCCATTGTGTTTTTGCCGGCGTTTGCCACGGCCTCCGCCCCGGCAAAGGGAAACTCGCCGGACGCCTCGGCAGACCCCCATCCGTCCGCCGCAGCCGTCACCGCCGCATCCACCACAGCCGCGGCATCCACCACAGCCGCGTCCGCCTCCGGACGCGCCCGGAGCGACTGGTTGCGCGATGAAATCCGCCGGCACGACGATCTTTATTATAACAAGGCCGCGCCTGAAATATCCGACGCCGATTACGATGCGCTCAAACGCGAACTGCGCGAACTCGAAGCGCGGCATCCCGAATGGGCGGCGCCGGACTCGCCCACGCAACGCGCCGGCGTGGACGCGCGCGATCCGTTCTTCGCGCCGGGCCGGCACCGCGCGCCCATGCTCAGCCTCGACAACACCTACGACGAGGCGGACCTGCGCGCCTTCGACACCCGCCTGCGCGCGCGGCTCGGCGCGGACGCGGACAGGCTCGCCTACGTGGTCGAGCCGAAAATCGACGGCGTGGGCGTGAGCCTTGTTTATGAAAACGGGCGCCTCGCGCGCGTGCTGACGCGCGGCGACGGCGCGGAGGGCGACGACATCACGGCCAACGCCCGCTCCATCGCGACGCTGCCCGACCGGCTGGCCGGCGCGGCGTGGCCGGCGTTTGTCGAGATTCGCGGCGAAATCCATGTCGCGTTTGCCGACTTCGAGCGCATTAACGCCGCGCGCGAGGCCGCCGGGCTGGAGCCGTTCGCCAATCCGCGCGCGCTCGCCGCCGGTTCGGCCAAACTCCACGACCCGCGCGAGGCGGCGGAGCGCCGGCTGCGGCTCGTGGTTTACGGCGTCGGCCATTGCGGGGAACCGTTGCGCGACGAGCAGGGAAACCGCGTCGCCACGCAGGCCGCGCTCCACGGGCGGCTGCGCGCGTGGGGACTGCCGGTGTTGGAAAAATACTGGCCGGCCTCGGACCCCGACGCGGCGTGGCGGGCCGTCGGCGAACTCAAAAAAATGCGCGCCCGCCTCGCGTATCCCATCGACGGCGCGGTGGTGAAAACGGACGCGTTTGCGTTGCAACACAAAGCGGGCGCCACGGCGCGCGCGCCACGCTGGGCCATCGCCTACAAATTCGCCCCGGAGCGCGCCATGACGCGCGTGCTCGCCATCACCGCGCAAGTCGGGCGCACCGGCGCGATCACGCCCGTGGCGGAACTCGCGCCGGTGCGGCTCGCGGGCACGACGGTGCGGCGGGCCTCGCTGCGCAACGCGGGCGAAATCGCGCGCCTCGGTATCCGTGTGGGTGATACCGTCGTCATCGAAAAGGCGGGCGAAATCATCCCGGTGGCGCGGGAGGTCGTGCTCGCGAGACGCCCGGCGGATTCGGCGGCCTATGTGTTTCCCGAAAACTGCCCGGAGTGTGGCGCGGCGCTTGCGCGCGCGGACGGCGACGCGGCGCGGCGCTGCCCGGATGACGCCTGCCCGGCGCGGGTTCGCGGACGGCTGGAGCATTTCGCGTCGCGCGACTGCCTCGCCATCCCCGGCCTCGGCCCGAAGGTGGTCGCGCGCCTCGTCGGCGCGGGGCTGGCGCGCGACGTGGCGGACCTCTACCGGCTGCGCGCCGGCGACTTGACGGCACTGGAGGGCATGGGGACGCGTTCGTCGGCCAACCTGCTCGCCGCGATCGAGCGCAGCAAACGCGCGGCGACCTGGCGCTTTATAAACGGCCTCGGCCTGCCCGGCGTCGGCGCGAAAAACGCGAAGGCCCTGGCGGAGCGTTTTCGTTCGCTGGACGCGCTGGCCCGAGCGACCGGGCCGGAGCTTCAGGCGACCCCCGGCATCGGTACTGAGACAGCGAGAAATTTGCGCGAGTTTTTTAATAAAGAGGAAAACCTCCGGCTGCTCGAAAAGCTCAAGGCGTGCGGAATACAGCCGGAGGAGTCCTGACGCGAGGGAGACCGCTCGTGCAAAACAATAATGCTTCCTCGCTATTTTGAATGGCTGATACCCATTCCCAATGAAAATCACTCTTTTGTAGGGGCGTCGTTTGCGACGCCCGGCTTGATAACCGTGCTCCAGCAACGGGCGTGCTCCAGCAACGGGCTTCGCAAGCGAAGCCCCTACATGGCTCTGCTTCTAAAGGGTACTTTTCACTGGGAAAGGGTATGAGAAGAGACAGTTAACCACGGAGGGCACTCCGTGCCCTCCGTGGTTAAAAAATTTCCGCAACAGCCATCGAAAATAGCGGAGACCCTCTTTCTTCTTTATCTTTATCTTTATCTTTCCTCTTTCTTCTTTCCTCTTGTCAGGCTTCTCGCTTCGCTCGGAACTCCCCGCTCACGCCTGACGAAAGATAAAGATAAAAATAAAGAGGAAGAGGAAAGATAAAGAGAAAGAGGAAAGAAGAAAGAAGGAGAGGGGGGCATCGCTTCGAGTCACTCTCTCCCAGTCCTGACATCACTTCCTGTTACACCCGCCTGCCCTCGATTCCGGCTTCCCCATGCCTGACGGCTCCAAGCCAAGCGGCTGGAAGCCGCTTCCACCTTGGTGCGCCTCCACGCCGGCGCCGGCGTTGCGCGCGGCCAAGGCTCTCTCGCGGAGGCGGCTCAGCGTTCGTCCAGTTTGTAATTCAGAAACGGTATCGCCGCGAAAGCCGGCAGGGAGACAAGGATGCTGAGGACGAACAGCCAGGCGTAGCCGACGGTTTCCTGAATCACGCCGCTGATGGCGCCGAAGACCAGATAGCTCAAATAAATCACCGAGGCGTTCAACGCGACGATGGAGGCGGGGTATTTTGAGCCGGCGGCCATGCGGAACATAAAAAAATTCATCACGGTAAACCCGAGGCCGAAGCCGAAATTCTCCACGCCCAGCAGGAGCGCCAGCACCCAGTCGAACTGCCAGACACGGTCTATGCCGATGCAGGAAAAATCGACCGTGATGGCATGGTGCGCGGTGCTGTGCAGGGAAAGATAAACATAAACCGCGCTCGGAAAAATGGCCGCCAGCGTGAACGGCCACACGACCCGGCGCAGGCCGCGGCTTCTCAAGCACACGCCCGACAGCGTGCCGCCGGCCATCGCGCAGATGGACATGACGCCGGTGAGCGCGCCGACCTCGGGAATCGACAAGTCCAGCCCCCCGGCCTCCGGCTTGTCCATGAGGAAAGCCGGCCCCATCTTGGCGATGAACGTCTCGCCGGAGCGCAGGAAAAAGATATAGACGATTCCCGCCCACAAATGGGGCAGGGAAAAATAATTCTTGAGCACGTCGGTGAAAGGAAGCGCGGCGGCCTTGCCGGAGGCATCGCGGTGCGCGTGGTCGGCCACCGGGCGGGGAAACGTTTTGCGGGTATAGATATAAAGCAGGCCGAAAATAATGATAAGGATGCCGAAATAACTTCCCCACGTGATCCGGGGGTCGCCGTAACGCTCGCCGGCGATGCCGGCCAGCGCGATGAGCACGGAGCCGGAGACCACCGTGGCCACGCGCCCGAACACGGGATCGAGGCCGGAGAAAAGCGCCTGCTCGGTCTTGGTGAGCGAGAGCGTGAAAAAGCCTTGCAGGGCGATTTGCTGGAATGACTTTGCCACGGCCAGCACCGTGAGCGCGCTGAGATAGAGCCAGAGGGAAAACGAAGACTGCATTAACGACAGCGCGAGCAGCACGAGGCTGGCCATGAGCCATTCGCCGGAGCGCAGAATCCACCACCGCTTGGTCTTGTTCGCGTCGATCACCGGGCCGAAGAGAAACTTGACCGCCATGGGCAGCGTGGCGAACGAGGCCCAGCCGATGACGGTGTTGGAGACACCCATCGACTTGAGCAAAATCACCGGCACGCTCACGAGCACCGGGTTGATCAAGCCCTGCCACGTGCCGATGCACGGGGCGAAGCGCCACGGCGCCGGATGCGCGCCGCGTCCCAGCGGATCGTCGGCGAACGGCGTGGGCGCGGCGCCCCGCGTGTTTTCGGAGGTGGTCGGGTTGTTCATAAAAATGGTCCGGTTTTTTAATCGCGAAAGCGCGGAAGGACGGAAACGCTGAAAAAAGGAACGGAATTGGCTTGCTTCCGTGTTTCCGTAATTCCGTGTTTCCGCGATTAAATTAATGGTTCGGTTTTATTAAACCACGGAGACACGGAGGGCGCGGAGTTCGGAAGGAGTTTTTTTATTCGCTTCAGGTTCAATGCCTCGGGGGCTTGCCCCGAGGTTCTTTATTAAAATCTCTTTCATGGCTCCGTGCTCTCCGTGTCTCCGTGGTTAAATTAATGGTTGGTTTTTATTATCCACAGATTGCACAGATTCTCTCAGATTATTAGAATCGGGTCCGAATTTGTGAAAATTCGTGTAATTTGTGGATTGATTAATCGGTTGGTTTTTTCTAGTCGGAAATCCGCGAATGGCGGCGGACGAAGGCAAGCAGCTCGGCGCCTTCCTTTTCATCGGCGACGCTGGCGCGGATGACGGCGCGCGCGCGTTTCAGGGTGGCGATGTTTCTATATATCATGTCGGGCGTGGTGGTGATGATGACCGGCTTCAGTCCGATCCGGTCCACGATGTCAGGCATGCTTTCGGCGGGCGTGGGGATGTTGGGATCGGCCACGATCTGGAGGATTTCCAGCCCGGGCAGCGTTGCATAAGTCCGCTGGTGCCGCGCGCCCACGGAATGCGTGTGCAGCAGCCAGCCGGGGGCGTGGTTTTGGATTTTCTCCATATACGGCACCTCGAACGTCTGAAAAAACTTCGGACTGAGCTGGCAAGAGGTGTCGCAGGTGGTGATGCCGCCGTGGCCGGGCACCAGCGCATTGAAACCCCAGCCGGGCACCCAGTAATCGGTGCGCGCGCCGGCGGGGCGGATGGCACGCGAGGCGTCGCCGATGCGGATGAGCGCATCGGCGCAGAATTCGACCAGTTTCAGCGCCCGCTCCGGGTCTTCATAGAAGTCGGTATACAGGTCATTCCCGCGCAAATCCCATGCGAGATCGAGGATTCCCTGATGATAGACCGGGGTGACAAACTCCAGCCGCCGGGAGAGGTTTTCCTTGGCTTCCTTGTATAACTGCCACCAGAAATTATTCTCATCCAGCTCGAACCGGAGGCGGTCGATTTCGCCCAGGTCGGGGAGGCAGGGTTCGAGCCAGCTTGAGTGCTCCTGCGCGTTGATGGGCCGGTCTTTGATGATGACGCTGAAAATCGGGCCCCAGACAATCTTGCCCGAGGGCAGATAATCGTCCGGCAGCGGGTGGAGCCGGTTTTCATCCATGACCTCGTCATAAAGGTCGTCGAAGAATTTTTTCCGGTGTTCCTTTTTATGAAAATCAGAATGCCAGAGAGTGTTGAGGTAGGATGGCTTGCCCGGCTCGACCGCCCGGTTCAGGCAGCGCACGTGCAGCAGCAGGGCGGGCTCCTCCTTTTTATAAAACTCAAGGTAACGGTGTATGCGTCTGTCGATGTCGTTTATCATAAGGGCGGGGATTCAATATCGTTCTCTTTCCTCTTTATCTTCTCTTTCGTCAGGAACGAGCGGGGAGAAAGATAAAGAGGAAAGAGAAAGATGGAGTTGGTGTCAGGGGCGGAGGAGGGACGGGAGCGGGATGCGTCCGTTTTCCATGAACTCCATGAAGGCGAGCAGACCGCTCCAGGCGCACATGGGGTCGCAGAATTTCTCCTCCGCCGCCTTG
>JAIRTK010000253.1 GCA_031254955.1 Opitutaceae bacterium | reverse complement strand
CATTACGGAGGAGTTTGCATTGGGGGCGTTTATTGTCTGCATCAGCGGAGCGTTGATATATAAAGTCACCGCAAACTATATTGCCGGGAGGAAAAAGAATCCGGGCGATGGACCAGCCTCGCCCTCCCCAAGTGAAACCTGATGTAAAAACCCAAGGCATTTTCTGTTTATTCTATCGCATTGGAGACTGCGGTTTGGCGCGGGAGCTCCGGTAGGGAGACCTCTCCGAGGCCTCCTTACCGGCTTGGGGCATTTGTTAAAGGGCACTTTGAGAAATCCGTTTTAATCACGGAGGCGCGGAAGGGCGGGAGGCGCGAAATTATTTTATAATGATTGTTTTTCATGAGATTCCGCGTTTCCGCCTTTCCGCGCTTCCGTGATTAAAACTTTTTGTTTTTGAGTTTTTCAAAGCGCCTTGGAGTGCCTTGGATTTTGCATCGCGGCGAAAAACAGGTTTGGCGAACAGGTCTATTCGACGGTCAGGATGGACAGGATCGGGAAATGGTCGGAGGTCACCGCGTCCGGGATGGTGCGGGTTTCGAGCACTTTGATCGGGTCGTCTTTTCGGAAGAATATATAATCAATTTTTTTCGGACGGTGCGGCGTGGCGTTTTTTTTCAAGGCCGGGGCGGCGGAGTCCGTCCAGCGTTTTTCCAGCGCGGTCATCGGCGGGCTGGCCGGCCTCGCGTTGAAGTCGCCGGCGAGGAGCACCGGCGCGCCGCCGTCGGACAGCAGTTTGTTTATTTCGGCTGTTTGCACGGCGCGTTCTTCCGTCGAGGTCACGCTCAGGTGCGTGCAGGCGAGGCGGATGGTTTTGCCGCCGGGCAGTCCGATGTGCGCGACAAGCAGGCCGCGTTGTTCCCGCTGGCCGGGCGGCGGGAGCAGGAGCATCTCGTGCCGCAAGAGCGGGAATTTCGAGAGGATCAAAATGCCATAGTCGCCGCCGCGGTAGTCGATGGTTTTGCCAAAGGCGTATGCCATGCCGAGTTGTCCGGCCAGCAGGGCGGCTTGGTCCGTCCGTCCCGTCCGGCTCGTGCCTCGGTCCACTTCCTGCACCGCCACGAGGTCGGGGTTCCAGTGTTTGATGACGCGTCCGGTGCGTTCCAGATCGAGTTTTCCGTCGGTGCCTTCGCCGTGGTGGATGTTGTAGCAGAGCACGCGCAGCATGGTGGCGGTTTGGGCGGAGGTGTCCGTGGCGGAGGTGTCCGCGGCGCGGGCGGCGGATGGCGCGTCCGGCAGCATCGTCGCCGCGATGGCGAGCATGGAGGCGGCAAGAAGCGCGCGTCTCGAAACTGGCGTCCGGTTGTCCGCGCGGGGTGGGGCGGGGCGGGCGGGGTTGTGGCCGGTTGTTGTTGTCATGGTCGTGGTGTCTTGGGCGGGGCGGGCTTGGTCGTGGTGGCGAGCCTGCGCCGGATGGGGTGGCGGGTGGCGGGGTGGCGGGGGGCGTTGTTCAGGCGCCGGCGTTTTTGGGGCGTCCGCCGGCGAACAGGCAGAGTAGCATCGAGAGCAGGCAGCAGGCGGTCATGGTCACGAAAACGCCGTGCCATTGAAAGTGGTCGGCTATCCAGCCCACGCCGGTGCCGGCGGCGCCGCCGCCGATGGTGTTGCCAAAAAATCCGGTGAAGCCGGCGGCGGTGCCGGCGGCTTTTTTCGGGACGAGTTCGAGGGCGTGCAGGCCGATGAGCATGACCGGGCCGTAGATAAAAAAGCCGGCGGTGAAGAGCGCGACATAATCAAGCCAGACGGGGCCGTTTATATTGAGCCAATACAGCAGGATGCCGACCAGCGTGAGCGCCATGAACACGATGGTGGCGGGCGCGCGGCGGCCGTTAAAGAGTTTGTCCGACACCCAGCCGCACAGGAGCGTGCCGGGGATGGCGGCGAACTCGAAGAGCGACCACGCGATGCTGGATTCCTTGACGGAAAGGTGTTTCGCGGTCTCCAGGTAAACGGGCACCCAGCTCACGACGCCGTAGCGGACGAAATAGACAAAGGCGTTGGCGAGCGCGATGGCCCAGAGCGCGGGGTTGTTGAACACGTTTTGGAAAAAGATCTCGCGGAAGGTGAGCACGCGTTCGTCGCTGGCGGAATAGGCGGGGGGGTAGTCGTTTTTATATACTTCGATGGGCGGCAGGCCGCAACTTTGCGGGGTGTCGCGCATGAGAAACCAGGCGAGCACGGCGATGCCGGCGGCGACGATGGCGTTTAGATAAAATTTCGCGCCCCAGTCGTGGAAAAGCAGCACGCCGGCGGTGGCGATCCAGGCGACGAGTATTCCGCCGACGTTGTGCGCGACGTTCCAGAAGGAGACGACTCTGCCGCGTTCGCGCGCGCTGAACCAGTGGACCATCGTTTTGCCGCAGGGCGGCCAGCCCATGCCGTTGACCCAGCCATTGAGGGCGGAGAGCACGACAATCACCGTGAGCGACGCATACACGGCCTTCACGCTGCCGAAGATGGCGATGACGCCCGCCGAGAGCAGCAGGCCGAGCGGAAGGAAGCGGCGCGGGTTGCTGCGGTCGGAGACGGAGCCCATGATGAATTTCGACAGGCCGTAGGCGACGATGACGGCGGTGAGGCCGGTGCCGAGTTGCGCCTTGGTGAAGCGTCCGGGATACTCTTTCAAAATGTCGGGCATGGCGAGCGCGAGGTTGTTGCGCACGAGGTAAAACGCGGCGTAGCCGATGAAGATGCCGGCGAACACTTGCCAGCGCAGGCGTTTGTATTCCGGGTCGAGCTTTTCCGGCGGCAGCGGCGCGATGTGCGGCGCTGGGGCGAGGAAGGAAAAAAATCCGGGGCGGGGCGTGGATGGAGGCGGGTTGTTGTGGGACATTTTTTCTGTTTTCGGTGGTTTTGTTGAAGAGGGGGGGGCTGGATGGTGAAAAGAAAATGGCGGGGCTTCGCGGCATGTGGTGAGGGTCACTTTTTGTCCCCGGCGAATGCCAGCACGGTTTCGTAGGGATAATGGTCGCTCGGCCAAAGGTCGCCGCGACGGGTTTCTATGCGCCTGGCGCCGGTGGTGATGAAATCGTCGCTGGCGAAGATGTAGTCTATTTTGTCCGCGAAAAGCGGCGGTGCGACGCGGGCGCCGGCGACGATAGCGGCCTGGCCGGGGTGCGCCGCGGCGTAGGTGTCGCGCAACACGAACGGCGCGGCGCGCGTCCGCCCGTCGAGCGTGATGGTCTCCCCGCGAAAGTGGCGCACGGTGGCGGACCATGGGCGCGCGTTCATGTCGCCGGTCAGGATCACCGCGGCGCTTGGGTCGCGGCGGTTCGCGATGCGCTCCATGATGAGCGCGGCGGATTTTTCGCGGACGGCGGCGGAGCGGACGGAGAGGTGCGTGTTGTAGAAATACACGCGTCGTCCCGTGCGCCCCTTGGGGCCGGTTTCGTGGAAGAGCGCGTAGGTGACGACGCGCCGGCTTTCGATGGGTTTGCGCCCGCCGTCCGCCTCGGCGTAGGAGCCGGGAATGTCCGCCCAGACGAAGGAGCCGGGGATTCCGGGCGTGTCGGAGAGCCAGAAGGTGCCGTGGTCGTCGCGGTCCATTTGCCAGCGGGCCTTGCGCCAGAGGATCATGTTGGACATCGAGAGGCGGTTCAGGGCGGCGCGTCCGGTGCATGGCTCAAAAAGCGAGCCGTATTCGGGGAGCGCGCCGGCAAGGACGAGGGTCTGGTCGCGTCCGGGGTGTTTGCGGTCGATGCTGGTTTCCTGCGTGCCGATGAAATCGTAGGGCGCGCGGTCGGCGGCATGGTTGCGCATCACCTCGATGACGAGCGGCGCGCGTTTTTCCCAGCGTTTGACGCGCGGGGTCTCCTTCTCGCCGGCCTTGTCCGCGCCGAGATAGGAGCTGAGGATGTTGAACGTGAGCACGCGCACCGGCTCCGCGAAGCCCGGCAGCGCCGCGCAAAGCGCGCCGGCCAACACCATCGCAAGGCGGACGCGTCGGCTGATAATTGCGGCGCGCGAGCGTGCGGTCCGGGCGTGGGCGGCGCGCGAGCGGACGGTCCGGGCGTGGGCATGGGGGCGGACGGCACTGGGGTATGCGGCCTGGGCGCGTGCGGCGCGCGAGCGTGCGGGCTGCGGGCGGGCGCGCCGGGCGCGGGCACGGGCGCGGGCGCATCGGAGATCGGAGGAGGACTGGGTCATGGCGGCGGCGGGGCGGGGGTTTGCATGAGATGGGTTCATTGAATGTATAAAATAAGATCGGATGCATTGCCGGGGCGGCATCCACGGCGCGTTGCCGGAGGATTTTTATCATATGCTCATGCGCCGGTTAAGAAAGGGAGTGAAACCAGCCTAGTCGATGGAGAATTTAAAATAATTATTCGCCGGAGCTGTATCATGCTGCTTTGTCAACCAAGATGGTGCCTCGCTATTTTGAATGCTTGAGAAATAACCCTTTAACCACGGAGGACATGGAGGGCACGGAGTTCGGAGGGAGGAGTTTTTATCTCACGCAGAGGCGCGGAGATGCAGAGGGTTTTTGATTAAAATCCTCCTTCCAAACTCTGTGCCCTCCGTGTCCTCCGTGGTTAAAGAATTTCCGCAACAGCCATCGAAAATAACGGGGAACCACTAAGGTTGACCGAGGTTGACGCGAGGCACGGCGGTTCGCGTGGCATGGACGACTCGCCCGTGGACGGCGCTCCGCGCCGCAAACCCACAGGTTACGCGAAAGGATTCCCCGAAGACGGCAGGGAGGCCTCGGGGAGGTCTCCCTGCCGCGTGAGCTTGGTTTGTTTTGTCGGGTGATTCACAGGACGCCCTCGCCCTTGCGTAACCCCAGTTATGATTCGTCACTCTTTCCGATGAGACAGCAAAGCC
>JAIRTK010000250.1 GCA_031254955.1 Opitutaceae bacterium | reverse complement strand
AAATCTGTGTTAATCTGTGTAATCTGTGGACAGTAAAACCGAGCCATCGAACCAGCGGAAAACCATAATTTATAATGAAACCATCCGCCGCCCTGTTATCACTATTCTGTCTCACCGCGCTCTGCCCCGCCGAAACCGCCATTGACAAGGACTGGCGCATCCTCGCCGGCGCCGACCCGCTGGAGCGCACCGCCGCCGCCGACACCGCCGTCGAACTCCAGCGCCGCCTCGGCGTCGCCCTCGCCGTCGTCGGCAACGCGAAAACCCTGCGCGGCCCCTCCCTCATCATCGGCACCGCCGCCACCAACCCCCTCGTCGCCGCCGAGCACGCCCGCGCCCCCTTCGACCTCCCCGGCGACAGCCCCGAACGCTACCACCTCGCCTTCCGCGACGGCTCGCTCTACGCCGTCGGCGCCACCCCCAAAGGCGCGATGAACGCCGTCTTCCGCTTCCTCGACCGCGGCGCGCTCCGCGTTGACACTATAAACGAGGCCCTCTCGCCCGCGCTCCGTTATCGCGTCGCCGGCCACCTCATGAACCAGCGCCCGCCGTCCGACTGGAGCGAGGACGACCAGGCGCGTTATTACGCGCGCCATTATATCAACGTCGTCTGGGGCGAAAAACACGGCCCGCCGCTGTCCGCCGCCGCGCGCGAAAAATACGGCCTCGGCCTCATGCTGGAACTGCGCATCCCCTTCGCCGTCCCCAAGGAATGGTGGGACGACCGCAAAAACGCCGGCGCCGCCTACCACCTCGGCTCCACCGACAAATCCGCGGACAAACGCCGCTGCGTCGATCCCTTCGACCCCGCCGGACGCGCTTGGTATCTCGAAAGCTATAAAAACCTCATCCGCGACAACCCCGGCCTCAAAATAATATACGCCATCTTTGGCGATTATAATTACATCCCCGGCCCCGACAGCGTCCGCATCAGCGACGGCAAAAAATACACGCACACCCGCGCCGGGACCATGCTGGAAATCTTGCACATCATGAAAGAGGCCATCGGCGACCGCCCCATCGTGCCACGCGCCTGGACGTGGCACGGCTTCTACGGACGGCACGAGGAGCGCCGCGCGTTCATGCGCGAACTCCCGGCCCACGGCTACGGCGCCATGTATAACGAGGCCGGCGACGACGACTGCTGGGTGATCAAACTCGACAACTTCGACGCCGACGCGCTCGCCGCCGGCCCCGACGGCAAAAGCCTTTACGGGCCGGACTACCTCTCGCTCGTCGCCGTCGGCGGCGCCTGCGAAAGCGTCAAGCCCGCCATCGGCATGCCACTCCCGCGCGTGGCCGCCTACAAACTCGGACGCCTCGCCGCCGCCGGCGTCCGCGACATCGCCCTCTGGTGGGGCAGCGGCGAAGGCTGGCTGTATCAAAGCAACCTCGCCGTGCTCGCCGAACTCACCTGGGCGGGCGACGCCGCCCGCTGCGGAAACTCCAAGGACTTCGCCGCCGCCGAGCCGCTCCTGCGCCGCATCGCCGCGCGCGATTTCGGCCCGGAACTCGCGCCGAAAATCGTCCAGTTCTGGAAACTCTACGACGAGGCGCTCGTCACCGACTGGCCACGTTATAAAAAAGCCACGGTCGAAAACTACGGCGACCCCGCGCGCGACGGCCTGCGCATTTATGACTGGTATCAACGCCACGGCGTCTACGCCTCGTGGCCCTTCGGCAACGCCATATTAAAACCCGTCACGCCGGACGACCTCGCTGGTTTCAAATACGGCGGCTGGGGCGCGAACGACTACGCCGCCGCCAACTTCAAGGCCGTGCTCGACAAACTCGCCGCCGCCCAGGATTACCTCGCCCGCGTCATCGCCGAGGCGCCCGCGTCCGCCGCCTACGCCCGCGCCCAGCTCGCCACCACCGCGCAATGGACAAAACTGTTCTATTTAATACTCGAATCGCAATGGCACCACATCCGCGCCGTGCAAATCATGCGCCACCACAAGGACGCCCCGGCCAACTCGCCGCAACTCCGCGCCGCGCTTGAGCCGCTCGCGAAAGAATCCGTCGCCAGCACCGCCGCCCTCATCAGGCACGCGGAGACGTTCCCAAAAACATTCAGCATCATGGCCGCGCACCGCGACGTGCATTTCGGCCGGACCGACCGTGACAAAGACATCGCCAAAATCGCCGCCAAACTCCAGAAAACCCGGAACTGGCTCGACGGCGTCGCCGCCCCCGCCAAAAACACCGGTGCGCCCGCCGCCGCTGTCGTCACCCTCCCCGGCGGCGCCACCCGCAAACTCTCCGACCACCCCGACACCACGCCCTTGGAGGCGGAGACGCTGGTGAAAAACACCCCGCCCGACGCCACCGCGCCGTGGGAAATCGTCCCCGATGAAAACGCCTCAGGCGGCGCGCTCGTCATGCTCAACGCCACGGAGAAACGCCAGTATATCATCATCAAGACGCCCGTCGTGAAAGGCGTGAAATACCGCGTCCTCGTCGGCACCAAACGCGTGGACAAAGGCGGCGCCTACGCACTATATGTAAACAAAAACAGCGCCCCCGCCGGCGGCGAGAAAAACGGCGCCTTCAACCCGCCCCAGCCCGTTTACGAGGAGCGCGACCACGGTGAAGTCACCTTCACGAAAGTCCCCACCGACGGCCTGGTGGATTTCAAGCTCGCCTCCATGTTCCCCGGCCTGCCCGGCGGCGGCTACAAGCTCGCCATAGACTACATAAAACTCGTCCCGATAAAATAAAACCCAGCCACTGAATTCACCACAAAGCCATGAAAGAAATTTTCTTTATAACCGCGAAGAACCGAAAGGTTCCCCTCCCTTCTCCGCCCCCTTCACGGTTATAAAAATAAACCATTTATTGAGCAAAAGAAAACAAAGGACACAAAGAAAACAATAGTGAGCTTTGAAAAAGCTCAAAAGCAAATTTTTTAACCACGGAATCTCATGAAAAACAATCATTGCAAAATAATTTCCGCGCCTTCCGTTCTTCCGCGCTTCCGCGATTAAATCGGATTCCCCAAAGTCCCCAGTAATCATAAAAGGTGTTCTTCGTTCCCTTTGTTTCCTTCTGTTCAATAAAAACAAGCCATTATTTTAACCGCGAAAGGACGCGAAAAATATCAAACCGGAAAAAGATGGACGATTTCTTAATAAAAACATTTAATAAATTTCGCGCCCTTTGGCGATTTTCGCGGTTGAAATTTGTTTAATTTCCCCAAACCGCCTCCGAATCGCAAAAAACGCCGGAAACGTAAAGATTTCAAAAGCCTGATTTTCTTCGCACCCTTCGCGTCCTTCGCGGTTATAAAAAACAACCCATTAATTTAACCACAAAACCCGCCACCGCCCGCCATCCCCAAAAAATGAGCCTCCATCCCGCCATCCGCCCGCTGCTCCTCCCGTGCCTCCTCGCGGTCGCCACGCTCCCGCATCAGGACGCGCGCGCGCTTGATATCCGCGACGACTGGCAGTTGCTCACCGGCTCCGACCCGCTCGAAACCACCGCCGCCGGCGTCTTTCGCGACGAGGCCGCATGGCGGTTCAACGCCAGCCTCCCCGCGCCTCGGCCCGAGTCCGCCGCCGACCCCGCGCGCCCCGCGCTCGTCATCGGCACCGTCGCCACCAGCGCCCTCGTCGCCGCCGAGCACGCCCGCGCGCCCTTCCGCCTCGACCCCGCCGGGCCGGAGTCGTTTCACGTGCGGCTCGCCGGCAGCCGCCTCTACGCCGTCGGCGCCACGCCCAAGGGCGCGATGAACGCCGCCTTCCGCCTCCTCGACCGCAATAATAAAAAGGTGGACGGCGCGGACTTCGCCGGCGCGCCGAACTTCCGCTGGCGCGTCGGCGGCAACGAGCAGAACCAGTCCCCGCCGCCGGACTGGACGCACGACGACCAGGCGCGCTATTACGCGCGGCATTATATCAACGTCGTCTGGGGCGAAAAAAAGCGCCCTCCGCTTCCGCTGGAGGCGCGCCGCAAATACGGCCTCGGCCTCATGGCCGAAATCCGCTTCCCGCGCGGCGACGCCGGGACGCGCGCGTGGATGGAGGACCCCGCCAGCCGCGACGCCCTTTTCAGCATAGACCCGGCCAAAAAGCGCAAAAACCTCTGGAGCGATCCCAAGGGCCTGCGCCTCGTCAGCCCGTTCGCCCCCGCCGGACGCCGGTGGTATCTTGAACAGTATAAAAATTTATACCGGGAAAATCCCGACCTGAAAATTTTATACAACATGTTCGCGGACTATAATGTCCTCCCGGAAATCACGGACAGCTTTAACACTTTTAGCCAAAAACCCTACGACCGGAGCATCGAGGACACGATTTTGGAGGTGCTGAAAATCGCGCGCGAGGCCGTCGGGCCGGATTCCGGCATCGTGCCGCGCGCGTGGCTCTGGCAGTCGTTCTGGTTCCAGCGCAAACGCGAGCTGGCCTTCATGGAGCGGCTGCAAAAGGAGGGTTTCGGGTTTTTATACAACGAGTCGGGCGACAGCGACAACTGGAGCTTCCGGCTCAACAATTTCGACGATGTCGCGCTGAAGACCAGGGACGGGCGCCCGGCCCACGGCGGCCACTACCTTTCGCTCGTCTCCGCCGGCGGCGACTGCGAGAGCGTCACCCCCGCCATCGGCCTGCCGTTGCCGCGCGTCGCCGCGCACAAGCTCGCGCTGCTCGCCGGGGCCGGCGCGCGCGATTTCGTGCTCTGGTGGTCGGGCTGCGAGGGCTGGACCTACCAGCCCAACCTTGAGGCCGTCGCCGAGCTGGTCTGGACGGACAAGGATGAGCTTGCGCGCCTCGCCTCAAGGGATTTCGACGCGTCCGCGCCGCTGTTGGCCCGCCTCGCGGAGCGCGATTTCGGCCCGGACGCGGCGCCGGGCGTGCTGGAGTATTATAAAAAATTCGACGCCGCGCTCGTCACCACGCTGCCCTTGTATAAAAAACCCGCCCGCGAGGCGCAGGGCGACCCGGCGGAGAACGGCCTGCATATCTACAACTGGTATCAGCGTCTCGGCACCTACACAAAACCGCATCCCTTCAAAGGCGTGTTTCTGGAGCCGGTGACGGCGGCGGCGTTTGCCGACGCCAAACGCTTCAGGCAGTCCGTCGGCTGGGGCGCCAACGACTACGCGCTGGCCAATTACAAGGCGGTGCTCCTGCGCCTGAAAGTCGCCCAGCGCGACCTGGCCCGCCTCGCCGCCGCCGCGCCCGCCGGGCGCCCCCGCGAGCGCCTGCAAGCCCTGTTCAACTGGTCGCAACTGGCCGTGCTCCTGTGGGAGTCGCAGTATCATCACATGTCGGGTTTCGCGCTCGCCTCCGCGCTTGGCGGGGAAACCGCCGGCCCCGCCGCGCTCCGCCGCGCCCTCGCGCCGCTCACCCGCGAAAGCATCCGCAACACCGAGGCGCTCCTCGCCCTGCTGCCCGCCTTCGCGCCAAACATGAACCTCACGGCGAACCACACCGCCGTGGTTGAAAACCGGGGCAGCCGCGACGGCGACGCCCAAAAACTCCGCGCCAAACTCGCCGCCATGAAGGCGGAACTGGCATCCGGTGAATAAAATCAGGCCAAAAAATGAACCACGGAGAACACGGAGAAATTTATCGCGGAAGCACGGAATCGCGGAAACACCGTGTCGGGCGAGGCGGCATCAACCGGCAAACCGCTCCGCCTCTTTTTCCAGTGATTTCGCCCTTCCGCGCTTCCGCGATTAAAAAACCGCACCATCAAGGAAATAATTTATTATCAATGCAGCCCTCCCGCCCACCTTGCTATTATCAACCGCCGCGCGC
>JAIRTK010000207.1 GCA_031254955.1 Opitutaceae bacterium | reverse complement strand
AGTCGGCAGCAGCAGGCTCATCGTGGACAGCCGTTAAAAAGCGCGCGGGCGCCGGTAGGGCGAGGCGTCCCGCCGAGCCGCAAGCTGCCAACGGCTCGGCGGGGACGCCTCGCCCTACCAGTTGGGCCAAGATTGAGAGAAAATACCATGCCCACGCGCCATCCGCCGCTTCCGCCCAAGGCAGCAAGAGCGCCGCGCGGCGCGTCCCGCCACCGACCGTCCCGCCACCGACCGTCCCGCCACCGGCTGTCCCGTCGCCAACCGTCCCGCCACCAACCGTCCCGCCGCCGACCGTCCCGCCGCCGGCTGTCCTTTCGCCGGCTGTCCTTTCGCCGGACATCCCGCCACCACCGGCCAGACAAACCTTGCGCGGGATTCATGGGTCTCAATTCATCTGTTTTCCCGCCAACGCCATTTCAAATGTCGCGAGCGACGATCTGATCGCCGAAAGCGAACGCCCAAACACATCGACCAAGCGCTCCGGCTCCGGCAAAAACAATTCGACCACGCACCAAGTGTCATCGCCCGTCGCATACATTTTCACGACCTTGATCCGGCGCGTCGCCTCCTGCGCGGCCACGGCGACCCTCTGGAAATCGTCCTCGTTCTTCACGGGACGGAAATTCACCAGCGCGATGCGCACCAGTTGCGGATCGCCTTCGCTCCACTGCAAAAAATACTCGCGCCCCTCGAAACGGAACACGATATCGCCATCGGCCATCAGCCGCGGACGAAAGCCCTCGCGGACAAGATAATCGAGAAAATGCCGGCGCGTCGGCGATGGTTCGGGGGGAGGCTCGCTCATGGTGCGCGTTATCTTGGGAAATTTTCGCGCATCAGCACGATGAAATGGTTGACCGCCTGCTGGATGACGAGGAGGCAGCGGTTGAAGACCGGCGCAAACGACTCCTGGGCCGGCAGAAACATCTCCACCGCGCACCACGTGTCGCCCCGCAACCCGAACACCTTGGCCACCGGGATGTCGCCGGTGACGGCGTTGGCCGCGCGGAGGACGCGGACATGCTCCTCCTTCGACTCGATTTCCCAGAAATTCGGCAACACGACGCGGAAGAAAAACGGGTCGTCCTCGCGCACCTCAATAAAATAGCTCTTGCCCTCGTGTTTGAAGCGCACATCGCCATCCTCGTCCAATTCGGGCGAGTAGCCCTCCTCGACCAGAACTCCAAGATAAAGCTTCTGAAGCTCCTCTCGCGTGCGTTTCACTGTCTCAGACATGCACGCCGTTTTAGGACAAACCCCGGACATCGCAAAACCAAAGTTTGATTCTCGCGATAAAGGAGTCTTCCAAAAACTTCCCAGAACCGGACAAAACAGGTCATGAAAACCACAAAACGCCGACACAGAGGCCCCGACTCCGCAACCACGCTCCGCGAGGCGAAGCCCCAGTGCGACGCGGAGCGCAGGCAACGGAAGCGCAGGCTGGCGAACCGGTAACGAATTCCCACCACGGCCCCCGCCCCCCAAAAAACATGGCCAATTGGCACGCTCCAATCGCCAATTGGCACGCTCCAATCGCCAATTGGCACGCTCCAATCGTCAATTGGCACGCTCCAATCGCCAATTGGCACGCTCCAATCGCCAATTGGTACGCTCCAATCGCCAATTGGCACGCTCCACTCGTCAATTGGAGCGCTCCAAACGCCGATTGGAGCATGACAACCCCCAGTGGACTATCCGCCGCTGATCGGTTCGTAGGTGTCCGTGGTTGTCATGGTGGGAAAATCCTGCCCGGCGGGCCGCGTCGCGCCGCGCCGCGCCCGGCGGCTCCTGATACCCTTTCCGAATTAAATTCACACTTTATCCGCCAGAGAGGTTGACGGACTGCCGCTTCGTCCGGAACGCCGAAGCCTCAGGGCGCATCTCGCCACAAACAACGGCGGTCTCGGCGAGACCGCCCTACCCTGATGCTCTACCCTGAAGACGGCTAGGGCCTTTTCCGTTTATTTTGTCGCATGGGAGATGACGGGATGGCGCGGGAGCGCCGGTAGGGAGGCCTCTCCGAGGCCTCCGCCGAACGGGACTGGATGCTTGGAATTGCATGGGGAAATCGAAGCGTTCTCACGGAGGCCTCGGAGAGGCCTCCCTACCGGCGCTCCCGCGCCAAACTGCCATTTCCAAGGCGATAGAATAAACAGGAACGGCTCTAAAGTTGGAATCTGATTGGGAAACGGTATTAGAAGCAGAGCCATGTAGGGGCTTCGCTTGCGAAGCCCGTTGCTGGTTCACGGCCTTTGCTGGTGCACGCCCGTTGCTGGAGCACGATTATCAAGCCGGGCGTCGCAAGCGACGCCCCTACAAAAGAGTGATTTTCATTGGGAATGGGTATGAAAAGGGCGCCTCGGCGGCCCCGCCCGCGCCTCGGCGGCCCCGCCCGCGCCTCACCAGGCGCGCGAGTATTGCGGCGGCCCCAACGACTGCCGCACGCCCAGCGTCTGCGCGGCGTGCAACGGCCAGTGCGGATCGCGCAAGGACTCGCGCCCGATGAGCACGATGTCCGCCCGCCCCTTGCTCACGATCGCTTCCGCCAGCATCGGGTCCGCAATCAACCCGACCGACGCGGTGGCGATGCCCGCCTCCGCGCGGATGCGCTCGCCCAAAGGCACCTGAAAACCCGGCTTGGACACCGGAATCGCCGTGCCGGGCACCGCGCCGCCCGCGCTCGCGTCGATCAGGTCAACCCCGGCGGCTTTCAGGCGGCGCGCGAGTTCCACCGAGTCCTCAAGCGTCCAGCCGCCATCGACCCAGTCCGTCGCCGAGATGCGCACGGTGAGCGGCAAATGCTCCGGCCAGACCCGCCGCACGGCTTGCACCGTTTCGAGCAAAAAGCGCACGCGGTTGTCGAAGGAGCCGCCATGCCCGTCGGTGCGCCGGTTGCTCAACGGCGAATAAAAACTGTGCGCGAGATAGCCGTGCGCCGCGTGAATCTCCAGCCACTCCACGCCCGCCTGCCGCGCGCGGCCCGCCGCCGCCGCGAACGCCTCTTGCGCCTCGCCGATTTCCCGCCCGGTCATTTCCGCCGGCACCGTGGACAACGCCCCGCCAAAAGGCAGCGCGCTCGGCGCGAGGAGCGGCCAGCCCCCCGCCTCGGCGGCGAGATGCGCCCCGCCCTCCCACGGGCGCGCGCAGGAAGCCTTGCGACCGGCGTGACTGATTTGCAGGCCGGGCACCGCGCCCTGCGCCTTGATGAAACGGTTGATGTGCGCCAGCGGCTCGATCTGCCAGTCCGCCCACAACCCGAGGTCGTGCGGCGTGATGCGGCCGTTTGCCGCCACCGCCGCCGCCTCCACGATGATCAATCCCGCCCCGCCCGCCGCCCGCGCCCCGTAGTGCACCAGATGCCAGTCCCCCGCGACGCCCTCGCTGGCCTGATACTGGCACATCGGCGAGATGCCGATGCGATTTCGCAATGTGACGGACTTGAGTTGAAACGGACTGAAAAGCGTGGACATGGACTTGCTTGGAATAGGTGTCGTCAGGATGGATGGATGACGACACTGGAAAGCAACACGATTCGGACAATTTTATTTTGGGAGCGCATTTGCCCCTGCTTTGTTAACTGAGGTTACGCGCAGTGCGGGGCTTGCACCTTGCGTCAGGCCGGGGGAGGGGGGGGGCGCGGCCTGACGCAAGGTGCGGCGCTGCAAAAACCTGCCGCTGCGTCTCATCGGCCAACAAAAGCGGCGGTGGCCCGACGCCGGACGCGAGCCACGCGGGAGCGCCCTGCCCGCTCACACGCGGGTTTTCGCGCAGTTTATCGCCTATGCGGGCTTTCGCGCAGCCCAAGCGCATACTGGCGAGGCTTCGCCTCGTCCGGCGGCGGGACGCCGCCGCTCCTTGCGCGAGCGGCCTTCCTTATCCCGTTTGATTCCGGCATTTTGATTCTGACATCACTTCCCTGTGAATAGGATCCTTTAGAAGCAGACCCATGTAGGGGCTTCGCTTGCGAAGCCCGTTGCTGGTTCACGGCCGTTGCTGGTGCGCGGCCTTTGCTGGTGCACGCCCGTTGCTGGTGCGCGGCCGTTGCTGGAGCGCGCTTATCAAGCCGGGCGTCGCAAGCGACGCCCCTGCAGAAGAGTGATGTTCATTGGAAATGGGTAGGGCATCATTTTGATTCCGTCTCCTTGGAATCGCATTCGGGGTGGAGCAACTTTCTCTGAAAAAGTCCTTGCTTTCGCCTCTGAAACCCGGATTCTTGCCCCTCCTTCAACAAGGAATGGGCTCGTAGCTCAGTTGGAAGAGCGCCTCAATGGCATTGAGGAGGTCGTCAGTTCGAACCTGATCGGGTCCACCAAATTTCCACCGTCGCCGGATGCGTCCGGCGGCGGTTTTTTGCGACTAAATGCGACATTGGCAGGCCCTTGCGGAATTGCAAGCAAATATCCACCCGCGACAGCTTGCGACACGTTTTGACCCGAAACGAACGGGGTTACTGTGTCTCCTACTGTGTCGGTTCCGGGCACGCCATACGAGGGAAGACGCGCCAAATCCCCCGCAAGCGGCAGCTGCGCGGCATCGGTGTAAGCCCCCATCGTGAGCTTGATTTCCGAATGCCGCATGTGCTCCATGACCGAGCGGGGCGACGCGCCGGAGAGAGTCAGCAGCGTAGAAAAGGTAGTTCGCAATGCGTGGAAATCCACCTTGCGGCCCAAATCGTCAAAGCGCGGAATCCCGGCCCGCTTCAAGTCCCGCCGAAAAGTGCCCATGTTCGGGACGCGGTTCTTGAAAGCCCATTCGCACGGCAAAGCCATGTCGGGGCGATAAGCGCGGAGCGCGGCAACCAGTTCGGGACGCAGTCCGAGGGCGGCGGTTTTCGCGTTCTTGGAAATGGAATCAGGCACCCGCACGAACGGTGCAGGCGCGTCCAGGTCAAAATCCCCCCAACGCAACTGATTCAGTTCCTTGCGTCGCAACCCCGTGTAGATCGCCATCAGGTAAACCGTCGCCCTGTGCGCGGGAACCGACGACAAGAGGCGAGTGATTTCCTCACCGCTCAACGCCCGCCGATGCCCCCGCCCCCGTTTCACGGTGGACTTTCCCAAACCTTGCAGCGGATTCACCTGCAAACGCCCTTGCTTCACCAGCCAGTTAAAAAGCGCGCCCGCATAGCCGAGCACGTCATTGACATACTTTGGCGAACGCCCGGCCTCGACGGCACCATCACGCCACTTGCGAAACGAGTCAGCCGAGACATCACCAAGCGTCCGCCACCGGCAAACACGCGAAACCAGCAACAGGCAATTGCGATACGCCTTGATGGTCGCACCACTCCGCCCCAATGCCTTCAAATCGCCTAGAAACGCCTCCAAATGCCCTCCGAACGGCTGGCCCTTCGCCTCCATGACACTTACCTTTGGCCCAAGGCCCACCGCTTCGCGCTCGTATCCAAGAACAAGGTTGCGGAGTTTTTCCGCCGCAACCCGCTTGTCCGTCACACGCAACGGCACGGTTTTTTCCTTTGCCCATCCATCCAATTTGATACGGGCAGACCAAAGGCGCGCAGCAACACCGGCCCGTTTGGGTTTGAACACATAGGCCCTCATGCCGCGCCCCTCCTTTCGCGCTCATCATTGAGACGCTTCACAAAGCCCTCCACATCGCCCCACGTGAAACGCACAGCCGCACCCACGCGCAACGGACGGGGGAAAACCCCTTTCGCAATCAATCGCTCCAAGTGACGCCGGGACACCCCCAGCGCATTCGCAGCCTGACGCATCGTGATAAGCGTCGCACCGACGCCGTTTTTATTAGCCAATCCAATCATGTTTGTTCCCTTTCTATTTATTGTTTTCTGGAAAGGCACAGTGCCTTCCCGCCGCCATCCATTTTAACGGCCTGTCAACCCCTGCTTTTCATTGTTTCCTGAAAGCGACTTTGTTTCACTTTTGGGATTTCTGTATTGTTTATTATTAAACAAGGTTAAGGCGCGTGCCGGGCGCGGCGCGCACGCTGGCGCGTGCGCCGCCGCGCCACCGCCCGCGCTTGTCGCCCCGAATTTACGCAGCGTAAATCCGCCCGGCACATCGCATCCCGGCACGCACGGACGCGAATTTACGCAGCGTAATTTTTCCGAGTTAAATCGTTGGAAACCAACAAGGGCACCCACGACTTTTCCGAATTTACGCAGCGTCTTGTTGCTTAAAAAGGGGGGGCAAGAATTGGGCACGGCCCTTTGCGCCCGCACGCCAACGCATCGGTTCCCGATGCGACACGGACGCCGAAAGGCTACGCGCTCCGCGCTAACTGGGGCGGATTCCGCCCCAGCCCCCCGCAAGCGTATGCGAAAAGGCCGGGGGGAACCCACGCCCCCCGGCCACATATCCCGCTCCCCATAACCCTGCGATTCCGCCAAGTATCTAAACGTTGGATACATCATGGCTCGCGGTCAATATTAATCGCCGCTTCCAGAAGGCGCAAATGCCCCTCCACACCCTCAACCGCATGATTATCCAAAATCTTGCAGGATTCCGAAAAAAAGAACCGCAAAAGAACCTCTTGATGACTTCCGGGCAGTCGTTTAATTCGCCCATACAAGAGCACGCCTGCGTCTTTTTCGCCCTCTGTGCTTACTACTGTGTCTGACATATATTCATCTTTCTTTGATTGTTTATATTCAGTCACATTTGATTGACCTTCAACAGGTTCGAACCTGATCGGGTCCACCA
>JAIRTK010000119.1 GCA_031254955.1 Opitutaceae bacterium | reverse complement strand
CCTGGGCAACCGGGACGGCATGGGAACCCCGGGACGACATGGGGAACTCGAAGCGTTCTCGCGGAGGCCACGGACAGGCCTCCCTACCGGGTTGGGCCAGTTGCCCAAGGGGTTGGCATGGTGCGTCACGGCAAAAACAGGGTTGGCGAACACGTCTAATGATAACGAGAAAGATAAAGAGAACGAAAACGAGTAAGATAAGGAGAACGAGTAAGAATAAGAGAACGAAGAGGGAGAACGAGCAGGAAGGCGCCCCGGACGAGTGGTCTCACTTTGAATCTGAATCGCACCCAGCGAGGTTTGGCGGGGGCGCGGGGTTTTCCCGTCCGTGCCCGTCCGCGCGGCGAGGGTGGAACAAGTTGCGACGCGTGCGGTGCGCCGCCACGCCCGGCGCGCCCGTTGCGGTGATTTTAAAAGATGCGCGAGGCGTGTTTTTCCGCTAAGCCTTTTTTAGGAAAAATGCCGCGCGCGCATCCGCGCTTGCATGTTTGCCTGGGCGGCTTGTAGGCAAGGGAGTTTCCGAGCCGCAGAACACTTGCTCCCATGCCGCCCCAAGACACAGAATCCGCGAGATGGTTTGCCGAAAACCTCCAGCCGCACGAACCCATGCTGCGCGCATGGCTGAAGAGCCAGTTCGGCGGCGGCTGCGACGTGGACGACATCACGCAGGAGGCGTTTGTGCGCGTGCTTGCGGCGCGGGTGACGCGCGAGGTGCGCTCGCCCAAGGCGTTTTTGTTTGTGACGGCGCGCAACCTCGCGCTCATGCGCGCGCGGCATCTCGCCGTGGCCAAGGTGGATTCATTAGCGGAATTTGACTGCTCGGGCATCATGGATGAGAGCGTCGATGTTCCTCACGCGGTGGCGCGCGCCGAGGAGCTTGAGCTGCTCACCCGCGCCATCCAGTCGCTTCCCAACCGATGCAGGCAAATCCTCACCCTCCGCAAAATTTACGGCATGTCCCAGAAGGAGACCGCCGCCGAGCTTGGCATTGCCGAGCACACGGTGGAAATCCAGTCCGTGCTGGCCTTGAGAAAACTCGATGCCTACTTCAAAAAACACACCGCGCCCCGGCGCGGACTTTGACCCGCGCCTCCCGCCTCAACCACCGCGCGCATTTTGGCCCCATGCGCACAACCGCGTCGCAACCATGGACTCGCAGGACAGAATAATCTCCGCAGCCGCCGGCTGGGTGGTTCGCGTGGACGCGGGACTCGACGCCGCCGGCCAGGACGCGTTTCTGGACTGGCTCACCGCCGACCCGCGGCACGCCGCGGAATACGAGCGGCAACGCGCGCACTGGGCGCGGCTCGATATTTTGGCGGACTGGCGCCCGGAGCACGCGGCGCGCCCCAATCGCGACCTGCTCGCCCCGCGCCGGGAGCCGGTTTGGGCCTGGGCCTTCGCCTGGCTCGGGAGCCGCCGCCGCGCCTTCGCGTGCGCGACATTGGGCGCGGCGGCGGTGGCGGCGGCGTGCGCGGCGGTGTTGATGTTTGCGCCGGACGGAATCCCGGGCGCCGCGCGGAGCCGCGCGCCGGCGGCGGTCGCGCGCGCCGGCGGCGACATGATTTCCAGCATCGAACAAAGCAAGCTGGATGACGGCACGATCGTGGAATTGAACCGTGGCGCGTCGATCACGGTTTTGTATTCGGCGACGGAGCGCTACGTGCGGCTGGAACGCGGCGAGGCAAACTTCCATGTGGCGAGAGACCCCGGACGCCCGTTCATCCTGAACATCGACGGCGTCAATGTGCGCGCCTTGGGCACGAGCTTTAATGTTCGCCGCGAAAGCGGCGCGGTGGAAGTGCTCGTGACATCGGGCGCGGTGCAGGTGCACGCGCGGGAACGCGAGTCCGCGCCCGGCCCGGCAAACCCGCAAGCGGACGCGCTCGTAAACGCCGGCCAGATGGCGGTCGTGTCGCGGGAGTCGAGCCTGACCGTGCAAACCGTGCCGACGGAAAAAATCGAAAACCTGATCGCCTGGCATCCGCGCCTGCTCGACATCACGGAACAGCCGCTGTCGAACGTGGTGGAGGAGTTTAACCGGCGCAACGCGCCGATCCGCCTCGTCATCGCCGACCCGGAGCTTGCGAAGACGGCGGTGAGCGCGACGCTGCGTTCCGACCAAGTGGAGAATCTTGTGCGCATGCTCGAAGGCGGTTTCCGCGTGAAAGCCGTGCGCCAAGGCGACACGGTGACATTGCGCAAAAAATTGAGCGCGGGGTGAGTCCCTTCCGCCGCCCCTCCCCTCCCCTCCCCCCGACGGAAAGGCGCAAGCGCGGATTATAAGATTTTTTCTCAACGCCGCCCCCAGAAGCCGGCGCCTCAACACCGGTCCCAAACACCGGCCTCAACCGCCGGCCCTAAACGCCGGCCCTAAACGCCGGCCCCAAAGGGCAGGACGAGGCGCCCCCGGCGAGCAGCGATTCAGCACGCGACGCCGACCGGGGACTGGCCGAGTCGCGGCGCGGCTGGAGATTTCGCCCTATCGGCGCGGTAGCGCGGTGAACGGAACCCTTAGAGCCTTTCCCGTTTATTCTGTCGCCTTGAAAAGAATGGAATGGCGCGGGAGCGCCGGTAGGGAGGCCTCTCCGAGGCCTCCGTGAAAACGCCGCGAGCGCCTATGAAATTCCAAACATTTTTTCCGTTCGGCGGAGGCCTCGGAGAGGCCTCCCTATCGGCG
>JAIRTK010000096.1 GCA_031254955.1 Opitutaceae bacterium | reverse complement strand
CCCCCCCCCCGCGCCCCCCCGCCCGCCCCCCCCCCCCCCCCCCCCCCCCCCCCCCCCCCCCCCCCCCCCCCCCCCCCCCCCCCCCCCCCCCCCCCCAAGAGCGACAGCAGATTGTGTTTTTCACTGAAACCGGCTTTTTGTCCGCGTTAACCACGCCGTCATTCAGGGCACACCGCAAAAAGGCGGCGCGTTGTAATGATATGGTGGCGTGCAGAGGCATGTGGTGGATGGTTAATGGAAAATTTACAGTGTATGTCAAATTAAAATCTGATGTTGCGCGGCAAAGTAGAATTAATGGGGCGTCCGGGGAGCGCGCGCGTCTTGTGTGCGGGTTTTGGCGTCCCGCCAAAATCGGTTGCCCGGCGGGACGCCGGGCATGGCGCGCGGGGCGCGGGCGCTCCCCGGATGCTACAAGGCCGTCATGGCGCGGGCGGGGTTGGAGCGGCGGGCGGGGTTGCTGGGGCGGGGGCGGCGGGGGCGGGCCATTTTTCGGCGAGTTTTTTGTAGGTTTGGTAGCGTTCGTTGACGCCGGCCTGGGCGGCGGTTTCGTAGCGGGCGACCAGTTCGGGGTTGCGGCGCGCGATTTGGGCGTAGCGGTTTTCCAGGCGGGTGAGTTTCGAGAGTTCCGTCTTCGGCGCGGGGGAGTCGAGCACGAGGGGGTTTTCGCCTTGGGCGGCGCGGCGCGGGTCGTGGCGGTAGAGGGGCCAGTAGCCGGTGTCCACCGCGAGTTTCTGGTGGTCCATGCCTTGGGTGAGGTTGAAGCCGTGCGCGATGCAGTGCGAGTAGGCGATGATGAGGGAGGGGCCGTTGAAGCTTTCGGCTTCGCGGATGGCGTTGAGGGTCTGGGCGTCGCGGGCGCCGAGGGCGACGCGGGCGACGTAAACGTTGCCGTAGGTCATGGCGAGCATGCCGAGGTCTTTTTTGCCGCTGGTTTTGCCGGCGGAGGCGAATTTGGCGGCGGCGCCGAGGGGGGTGGATTTCGAGCATTGGCCGCCGGTGTTGGAGTAGACTTCGGTGTCGAGGACGAGGATGTTGACGTTGCGGCCGGAGGCGAGGACGTGGTCGAGGCCGCCGTAGCCGATGTCGTAGGCCCAGCCGTCGCCGCCGAGAATCCAGACGGTTTTGTTGACGAGGTGGTCGGCGACGGTGGCGAGTTCGGCGGACAGGGAGTCGCCGATGGGGGCGGGGGCGGTGCCATAGGCTTTTTTCTGATAGTCGGCGAGGGCGGCGCGGAGTCGGGCGATGTCGGCGCGTTGCCGGGCGATTTGGGTTTCGTCTTTTTGCGGGTTGTCGAGGAGGGCGGCGGCGAGGCCGGCGGGGAGGGTGTCCGCGAGTTGGCCGAGGAGGCGGCGGGCGCGGGAGGCGGCGTTGTCGAGGGAGAGGCGGAGGCCGAGGCCGAATTCGGCGTTGTCTTCAAAGAGGGAGTTGGCCCAGGCGGGGCCGCGGCCTTCGGCGTTGATGGTGTAGGGGGTGGTGGGGAGGTTGCCGCCGTAGATGGAGGAGCAGCCGGTGGCGTTGGCGATGACGGCGCGGTCGCCGAAGAGTTGGGTGAGGAGTTTGATGTAGGGGGTTTCGCCGCAGCCGGCGCAGGCGCCGGAGAATTCAAAGAGGGGTTCGAAGAATTGGACGTTTTTCGGGGTGTCGCCTTTGAATTCGGAGCGGTCAACTTGCGGGAGGGAGAGGAAGAAGTTGAAGTTGTCGCGTTCGGGGTCGCGGAGGGGGATTTGCGGTTGCATGTTGATGGCGCGGCGGGTCGGGTCGGCTTTGTTTTTGGCGGGGCAGGTGGCGACGCAGAGTTCGCAGCCGGTGCAGTCTTCGGCGGCGACTTGGAGGGTGTAGTGGCGGCCTTTGAATTCGGTGGAGCGGAAGGGCGCGGATTTGAAGGTGGCGGGCGCGCCGGCGAGCAGGGCGGGGTCGTAGAATTTCGCGCGGATGGCGGCGTGGGGGCAGACTTGCACGCATTTGTTGCACTGGATGCAGGGGGCGGGGTCCCAGGCGGGGATGCGGGCGGCGAGGTTGCGTTTTTCGTAGCGGGCGGTGGCGGTGGGCCAGGTGCCGTCGGGGGTGAAGGCGGAGACGGGGAGTTGGTCGCCGAGGCCGGCGAGGATGACGCCGGTGACGTTGCGCACGAAGTCGGGGGCGTCGGTCGGGACCGGGGGTTGGCGGTGGGTGGTGGAGGTGGCGGCGGCGGGGATGGCGACTTGTTTCAGCGCGGAGAGGGCGCTGTCCACGCCGGCGATGTTTTTGGCGACGATGGTTTCGCCTTTTTTGGAGTAGGTTTTTTTGATGGCGGTCTTGATGGATTCGATGGCTTGGTCAAGCGGCATGACGTTGCTGAGCTTGAAGAAGCAGACTTGCATGATGGTGTTGATGCGGCCGCCGAGGCCGGCGGCGCGGGCGACGGCGCCGGCGTCGATGGCGTAAACGTGGAGTTTTTTCGCAAGGATTTCGGCTTGGGTCTCGGCTGAGAGGCGTTCCCAGAGGGTTCCGGGGTCGCCGGGGGCGTTGATGAGGAGGTTGGCGCCGGGGGCGGCGCAGGCGAGGACGGGTTGGGTGTCGAGGAGGTGGAATTGGTGGCAGGCGACGAAGTCGGCGTTGCGGATGAGGTAGGGGGCGCGGATGGGGTGGTCGCCGAAGCGGAGGTGCGAGACGGTGAAGCCGCCGGATTTTTTCGAGTCGTAAACGAAGTAGCCTTGGGCGTATTTGCCGGCTTCGGTGCCGATGATTTTGATGGTGTTTTTGTTGGCGCCGACGGTGCCGTCGGCGCCGAGGCCGAAGAAGACGGCGCGGGTGAGCGCGCCGGTGGTGTCTTCGATGTCGATGCTTTCGTCGATGGGGAGGGAGAGGCCGGTGATGTCGTCGGTGATGCCGACGGTGAAGGAGTGGCGGGGCGCGGGTTGCGCGAGTTCCTCGAAGACGGCGGCGGCGTGGGCGGGGGTGTATTCTTTCGAGGAGAGGCCGTAGCGGCCGCCGACGATTTTCACGCGGGTGGCGGCGCCGAAGTGGCCGGCGTCCTCGGCCACGCGCAGGGCGGCGGCGGTGTCGAGGTAGAGGGGGTCGCCGAAGGCGCCGGGTTCTTTGGTGCGGTCGAGGACGGCGATGCGGCGGACGGTTTTCGGGAGGGCGTTGATGAAGGCTTCGACGGGGAAGGGGCGGTAGAGGTGGATGGAGAGGACGCCGGTTTTCCGGCCTTGGGCGTTGAGCCATTTGGCGGTTTCGATGGTGGTCTCGGCGCCGGAGCCCATGATGACGACGACGCGGTCGGCGTCGGGCGCGCCTTCGTAGCTGACGAGGTTGTAGGCGCGGCCGGTGAGTCGGGCGAACTTGGCCATTTCTTCCTGCATGATGGCGGGGACGGCGTTGTAGTAGGGGTTGCAGGCTTCGCGGGCTTGGAAGAAGACGTCGGGGTTCTGCGCGGTGCCGCGGATGGCGGGGTGGTCGGGGGTGAGGCCGCGGGCGCGGTGGGCGGCGAGGGCGGCGGGGTCGAGCAGGGAGTTGAGCGTGGCGTCGTCGAGGCGTTTGACGGTGTTGATTTCGTGCGAGGTGCGGAAGCCGTCGAAGAAGTGGAGCACGGGGATGCGCGCGCGGAGGGTCGTGGAGTGCGCGATGGCGGCAAGGTCCTGGGCCTGCTGCGGGGAGTTGGAGGCGAGCATGATCCAGCCGGTCTGGCGGCAGGCCATGACATCGGAGTGGTCGCCGAAGATGGAAAGCGCGTGCGTGGCGAGGGTGCGGGCGGTGACGTGGAAGACGCAGGGGGTAAGCTCGCCGGCGATTTTATACATGTTGGGGATCATCAGGAGCAGGCCTTGCGAGGCGGTGAAGGTGCTGGAGAGCGCGCCGCCTTGGAGGGCGCCGTGGACGGCGCCGGCGGCGCCGGCCTCGGACTGCATCTCGACGATTTCGGGGATGTGGCCGAAGAGGTTGTTTTTCTTTGCAACCGCCCATTCATCAATGACCTCGGCCATCGGCGTCGAGGGCGTGATGGGATAGATGGCAAAGACCTCGGTCATGCGATAGGCGACGGAGGCTACGGCTTCGTTGGCGTCGATGGTGGCGCCGTGGGCGGCGGTGGAGTTTTTCATGATATTGGGAAAGGTGATGGGAGAGTGAGATGGATGGGCGGCGCGGGGACACGCCTTATGTGAGGGGGTTGAGCTTAGCAATTCATTTTTTGTCCTGCTGCGCATATTTTGCTCTTCGCTGGGCTGCGATTGTAAAAATTTCCCGATATAAGGTCATTTCGCAATTGAGACCAAAGTCGGGTATGTGACAAGCTTCATCGGTTATCATATATTCGTAATAATATAATTTGCACAATGTTATGCGAATCGCGCGGAAATGTTCTTTGGGTGCCGATTACTGATTCCTGATCTCATGTGGGAGTTATTGCAAGCGATGAAACGGGTTGCGCAAAATACGCGCAGTTTGGGCATGGCTTGGGGAATCTCGCCACGGATTTGCGGTTTCTGCGTTTTGGGAGAGGGTTGATTTCAGCATCGGAAACACCGGGAATCCTGGCTTTGAATGCGGGCATCCAGACGGCAGGCATCATGAAAAAATCACATCCGGCATTTCAGGCTCTCCGCGTTTTTGCGGCAGGCCGGCCCATGCTGGCGGCGGCAATCCCGGCGGCGGCGGCGGCGCTTGTGTTTGTCTTGCCGGGCGCGGCCTGCAACAACACCCGCCCCGCCGCCAATCCGCCCGCCGGCCAAGCCTCCGCGACAGGCTCCGCCCTTTCCGCCAAACCCTCCGCTCCCATGCCCGACAAAATCGAAAAAACGGATGCCGAATGGCGCGCCGAACTCGCCCCGATGCACTACTTCGTGCTCCGCCAGCGCGGCACCGAGCGTCCGGGCACCGGCGAGTATCTGGACAACCGCGCCCGCGGCATCTACGTGTGCGCGGGTTGCGGGCTGGAGCTGTTTTCATCCAGCGCGAAATACGATTCGCATTGCGGCTGGCCGAGTTTCCGCGAGGCGATTTCCGACAAGAACATCGTAAAATCGCGCGACACCAGCCACGGGATGGTTCGCACCGAAATCACCTGCCCGCGTTGCGGCGGGCACTTCGGGCATGTGTTTGACGACGGCCCGCCGCCCACCGGCCTGCGCTATTGCGTGAACTCGTCCGCGATGAAATTCATCCCCGCCGCCGAGGTGGACGCGTGGCGGGAGGCGCGGGGGAAAAAGTAATCCGAACGACGGAAAGTGGAAGCGGCATCCTGCCGCGTGGGGGGGGGGGGCCGGGGGCCGCGCGAAGCGGCGGGGCGCCGCTTCCACTTTCACGCGCGTCCGGCGCCGCTCCGTCAGACCAGGCAGGCCTTGAAGCCTTCGTTCAGGGCGGCGCGGTCGAGGTTTTTGCCGATGAAAACGAGCGTGTTGGTGCGCGGGGCCGCGCCCCATTCGCGGTCGAGCTTGGCGTCGAAGAGCATGTGCACGCCTTGGAAGACGAGGCGCTTGTTCACGCCGCGCACGCTGAGCACGCCTTTCATGCGGTAAATGTCCCCGCCTTTGGTGCGGAGAAGCTCGCTGATCCATCGGTTGAGGCGCTGGCTGTCGAGGTCGCCGGGCATGGTGATGCCGACGGAGGCCACGTCGTCCTCGTGCGCGTGCGTGTGCTCGAAGTCGCGTTGCCAGACGGGGCGGAGGTTGGCGGCGGCGGCGGACGGGGCGGGGGTTGCGGACGGGGCGGAAGTGGCGGACGGGGCGGAAGTGGTGGAAGTGGTGGGGGTGGCTGGGGGGGCGGCGGGCTTCGTTTGCGAAGCCTCTGCGGTGGCGGGATAAATATGCAGCGGATGCTCGCCGCAGCCCTCGAAGACGAGGTGGCGTCCGGGGTTTTCGATGTGGAGCCGGTAGTGGCCGTGGTCGTCCTTGAGGAGGAGGCGTTGGAGGGTGTTGCCGGGCGTGATCCGGTCGCCGTCGGCGACGCGGTTTTCCCAGTCCGAAAAGGTGAGGACGGCGGCATCAATGGCCGCGGCGAGCGTGGTTTCTTCGAGGTCTTTTATCGGGACGACAACGATGTCGAGTTCATCGGGGTTGCCGTGATGATGGTGGTGGTGGTGCTCGTCGTGATCGTGGTCGCCGTCATCATGCCCGTCGTGGTCGTGGTGATGCCCGTGGCCGGCCTCGTGGTCGTGGTCGCAGTGGCCGATGACGAGTTCGTGCGTGCCGGCGGGAAGCTCGTAGGCGCCGGCCCACTCGAAGGGATAGCTGGGTTGCATGAAATCCGGGTCGATGTCGGTGGCGCGGCTGAGTTGGAAGCCGCCGATGTCGAGGACGGCGTCGAGGGGGACGGCGCAATTCACGGCGCGGTGGATTTTCGCGGCGGCGTTCATGCGGCGCACGCGGGCTTCGAGGGCGTCGAGTTCGGCGGGGGTGACGAGGTCGGTTTTGTTGAGGAGGAGGACGTCGGCGAAGGCGATTTGTTTTTTCACCTCGGGCGAGTCGTCGAGGTGCCGGACGACGTGTCTGGCATCGACGACGGTGACGATGGCGTCGATGCGGTAGGCGGCGCGCATCTCGTCGTCGGTGAAGAAGGTTTGCGCGACGGGGCCGGGGTCGGCAAGTCCGGTGGTCTCGATGAGGATGCCGTCGAGCCGGTCCTTGCGTTTCAGGAGGCGTCCGAGGATGCGGATGAGGTCGCCGCGCACGGAGCAGCAGATGCAGCCGTTGTTCATCTCGAAGAGTTCTTCCTCGCCTTGGATGACGAGCTGGTTGTCCACGCCGACTTCGCCGTATTCGTTTTCGATGACGGCGATTTTTTTGCCGTGCCGTTCGGTGAGGATGCGGTTGAGGAGCGTGGTTTTGCCCGCGCCGAGGAACCCGGTGAGGACGGTGACGGGGATGGGGGCGAGGGTGGCGGCGGCGGATTGCGCGGCGGAGTTGTCGGAGGAGTTCATGCGGGAAGCGGGAAAAGCGCATAGCAAACGCCGCTGGAGGGCGGGGGGCAAGCAGGGATGCAGGGCCGCAGAATCGTTCTTCGTTCTTCGTTCTCTCTTCTGTTTTTCGCGGCGCTTTAAGAAGAGAGAACGAGAACGAGAACGAAGAACGAAGAACGAGAACGAGAACGATTCTGCGGCGGGGGCGGGCGCGTCCGGCCTGCCGTCCGACGCTGGTTTGCTGGGAATCGTTTTGCTCCAAAATCGGAACTTGATTCCGGGCGAATACCACGTGAAGCGTGCTCCGATTTCGGAGCGCACCGGCGCTTTCGCGCGGGGGCGCGCCGGTTTTGTTTTGCGAGCCGCGCGGTTCGCTGGCGTGCTGGTGCGCGCCGTGGCCAAGAAGCGTTGTTTCAACGATCATCCTTTCCGCTATCACGAGGAAATCGTGCTGGAGGTCCACACGCTCACCAACCGGGGCGCGGGGCTTGGGCGCGTCGCGCTGCCGCAGGAGGCTGGAGCGGCGGCGGGCGGCGGA
>JAIRTK010000087.1 GCA_031254955.1 Opitutaceae bacterium | reverse complement strand
AAAAAGCGGTCTCCAAGAGGCGCAGGGTGCAAGGTGCAAATCCCAAGGCGCAAGGTGCAAGGCGCAAGGATTGCGTAACATATTTTGTTTAAGAGGGTTCTTTTTTAATCACGGAGGCATGGAGGCACGGAGAACACAGAGAACATGGAGCCATGAAGAACTCATGCGGAGGCGCAGAGATGTGGAGGGAGGGAGGGGGAGGGGTGAGGAGGGAAGATGGAAGGGTGAAGGGTGAAGGATGAGTCATTCGCGGCCTGACGCAAGGTCAGGCCCTACGCGCTGTGTAACATCGGTTAAGCATTGAGGTTACGCGGCACTGGTAGGGAGGCCTCCCTACCGGCGCTCCCGCGCCTGCACGACGCCGGCTCGTGTAACTTCGCTTAAACAATGATGTTACGTGTTGCTGGTTTTCAAAAGCGTCCTCGGGACGCTGGGCAATCGGATCTTCGCTGTTCGCGGCTGTTTTCAAAAGTGTTTGGCAGGCTACTGCCGGGCGAGAAGAAATCATTCCCGGAAAAGATCAAACGGCTCGCTTAATCACGCGCGATCATGTTGCCGGGGGCGAGGAAATCATTTCCGGGAAAGATGACGGGAGGCAGGAATGCCGGGCATGGGGAGACAGGTTGCCGCTGATGCTCTGGTTCTTCGCCGGTCCCCTACCCTGCCCGGCGGGATTCGAGCAATACCATTAAGATGTTGATGTCAGCCGGGTTAACTCCACTGATGCGGCTGGCCTGGCCCAGAGTATAGGGTCTGGCATCATTCAACTTGAGCGCGCTTTCGCGACGCAGGCCGCGAATTTGCAGGTAGTCAATGGAGGGCGGAAGCTTGATTTTTTCGATTTCGCTGAGTCGGGCAATCTGGCGTTTTTCGCGGGCGAGATAACCCGCGTAGCTGATGCGGTAGAGAACCTCGTCGCGGACGGGCGCGGGCTGGGCGAGGAAATCCGCCGGGAGATCGAGAGAGGGCGGCTGATTTGACGGGGCGGTCTCCGTGCCGTCCTGTTTCGGGGCGGAAAGCGGGGTGGGTGGCGCGGAGAGTTTTCCGCCGGCGGAGAGTTTGCGCCGGATGGCATCGGCCCAAGTCCCCTGCCCTACCCTTGCCTTGGTTGATTCGAGCCAGTGCGTCCAATGCTCGATCCGGCGGTGTTTTTCCTCGATGCGGGCCAGGCGGCTGGCGGAGACAAGCCCGTGCTCGCGGATATGATGGCGGAGGCGCAGCTCGGCGCTGGCGTGGTTGAACAGCAGCCGGTGCTCGGCCCGGCTGGTGAACATGCGGTAAGGCTCGCCGGTGCCCTTGGTGACGAGGTCGTCGATCATCACCCCGATATAACCCTCGTGCCGGGCGATGATGAGCGGCGGCTGCCGGCGGAGTTTGCGGACGGCATTGACGCCGGCGACAAGCCCCTGCCCCGCCGCTTCCTCATAGCCGGAGGTGCCGTTGATCTGGCCGGCGAAGAAAAGGTTTTCGACCTTTTTGGATTCGAGCGACGGGAACAACTGCGTGGGCGGCGCGAAGTCGTATTCGACCGCGTAGGCCGGGCGCATGAGGACGGCGTTTTCGAGTCCGGGGACGCTGTGAACCAGGTCGAGCTGCACCTCGAAAGGCAGCGAGGTGGAGAGGCCGTTGACGTAATATTCGTTGGTCGAGCGGCCCTCGGGTTCGAGGAAGAGGAGATGGCGGGGCTTGTCGGCGAAGCGGACGATCTTGTCCTCGAAGCTCGGGCAATAGCGCGGGCCGATGCCCTCGATCTGGCCGGAATACATGGCCGAGCGGTGGAGGTTGGCGCGGGCGATCTCGGCGGTGCGTCCGGTCGTGCAAGTCATCCAGCATGAAATCTGGGCCGTGCCGGGTGTCCATCCGGGGAGGAGAAATGCGGATTGCGGAATGCGGATTGCGGAATGGGGCGCCGCCGTGTCGCTGGCTGGGGAGGGCGGGGGGCGGTGTGTTGTCGGCGCGCAAGGCGTGATCGTGGAGGACGCGGCGTTGGCGGGCGGCGGGCGATGTTCCACGTGGAACATGGGCGATACGGCGGCGGCGTTGGCGGCGGCGGCGTTTTCCCATCCGCAATCCGCATCCCGCATCCCGCATTCGGATTGTTCCACGTGGAACAGGTCTTTCGGGTCGCGGGTGTCGTGAAAGGCGAACAGCGTGGGCGTGGTGTCGCCTTTTTGTTCCTGCATCACGCTGAAGTCGATGCTGCGCCCGAGGAGTCGCGGCGGCGTGCCGGTTTTCAGGCGATGGAGTTCGATGCCGGCTTCGCGGAGGCTGGCGGAAAGGGTGCGGGCGCTGAAGTCGCCGAGGCGTCCGCCTTCGTTTTTGTTGGAGCCGATGTGCATGAGGCCGCGCAAAAAGGTGCCGGTGGTGACGATGGTGGCGTGGCCGCGAAACTCGATGTCGAGGCTGGTCTGGACGCCGATGACTTTGCCGGCGGAGCAGGCGAGGGCGGTGACGGTGGCTTGGAAGAGGTGCAGGTTGGGCTGGAGTTCGAGCGTGTGCTTGAGACGGAACTGGTAGGCTTTTTTGTCGCATTGGGCGCGGGGCGACTGGACGGCGGGGCCTTTGGATTCGTTGAGGAGGCGGAACTGGATGCCGGTGGCGTCGGTGTTGATGGCCATTTCGCCGCCGAGGGCGTCGATTTCACGGACAATTTGCCCTTTGGCCTGGCCACCGATGGCGGGGTTGCAGCTCATTTGGGCGATGGTGTCGAGGTTGCCGGTAAGGAGGAGCGTCCTCGCTCCCATGCGGGCGGCGGCGAGCGCGGCTTCGCAGCCGGCATGTCCGGCGCCGCAGACAATGACATCAAAGGGCGTGGTCGGGTTGTAAATCATGAGAGGGAGGTTCTAAAAATATGTTTTTAACCGTGGAGGAACGCGGAGGAATGTGGAGGGACGCGAAGGATGTGAAGGGACATGGAGGATGTGGAAGAACATGGAGAGACGTAAAGGGACGCGAATTCAGAAAGATGGAGTAAATGCATAATTGGGCGTTTTGAGAAAGTCGTTTTTAACCGCGAAGGGGCGCGAAAGAACGCGAAGGAACGCAGAGGGGCGTGGAGAGGAATGCGGAGAGATGTGGAGGGGGAAGAGGGGAGGGGGGAG
>JAIRTK010000529.1 GCA_031254955.1 Opitutaceae bacterium | reverse complement strand
CAAAAAGTGGGCAAAGGCGCCTTGGTCCGAGCTTCGGACGACCGCAAGGCCGAGATGCTCGACATACCATTTCGCGGCGGCCCGGACATCGGTGAGGTTGATGGCGAAGTGTTCGAATTTCATGAGAAAAAAAGAATGCCATGCGGAATCCCCTCCGGGGTCAAGGCGAGGGGCAGCCAAAGAGGGGCAAGCATCACAAGGGATGAGTGGGCATCCAAAGGGATGCGCAAACATCAAAAAGGATGAGTGAGGGCGCTCGCGCAAGGAGCGGCGGCGTCCCGCCGCCGGACGAGGCGAAGCCTCGCCCGTTTGCGCCGGGCTGCGCAAAGTCCGCGGGTGCCGGTCCATGGGTGCCGGGCGGCGCGGAAGCCCGAGAGTGCAGGCTGCGCGAAAGCCTGCGGGTGAGCAGGGCGCTCGTGTGGCTTGCGCGGGAACAACGGACGGCGCTTGCGTGGGAACGGACGGCGTTCGCGTTGCTCGCGCCCGGCGGCGGGACGCCGCCGCTCCTTGCGCGAGCGTCCTAGGGGTGACTCGACTTTGAAGCGCATCCGGTCAAGGCGGTCTCCAAAAATGATTCCATCCCACCTCTTTCTCTTTCTCTTTCCCCTTCATCTTTCTTCTTTCCTCTTTCTTCCGCTCGTTCCTGACGAAAAAGAAAGATGGTTCCCCGCTCTTTTCGATGAGATAGCAAAGCCCCGGAGGGGCGACAAGCGCTGCCTCCGCTCCACGGACGCGCGTTGTAAAATCCATTCAAAATAGCTAGGAACCAGAAAGATAAAGATAAAGAGGAAAGAAGAAAGAGGCCTGCCGCCTCGCGTCATGACGCCCCGGCGCCTTGCCGTCCGGCGTCATGACGGGGGCGTTTTCAGGAAGGTGGTGATGCGTGCGCGGACTTCCTTGCCGCCGTCGTCGAGGAGGTAATGGCCTGCGTCCTTGAAACGCACGTGCCGGGCGTCGGGGTAGATTTTGCGCCAGCGCGTGAGAAAGTGTTTGTTGAAACAGAAATCGCGCTTGCCCCAGAGGAGCAGCTTCGGGTGCTCCGGGCCGGCGAGCAGCGGGAGCTTTTCCTCGATTTCCTCCAGCAGGGGGCGGCTCGGATGGTCAAGCTCCAGCGGAATGTCGCGCACGAATTGATGCAGGGCGACGCGGTTCGCCCAGTTCCGGTAGGGGTAAAGGTAGCCTCGTTTTTCGTCGCGGGTGAGCCGGCGGCGGTGCATTGCCATCCAGGTGGCGGGGCCGGCGAAGCCGTTCAGTCCGCGCACGATGCATTTCCCCAGCCAGTCGCCGCGGCAGAGCGCGATGCGGCCGGGGATGTGCGTGTCGGGAAACGCGGCGGTATTCATGATGACGAGACGTCCGATGAGCCTTGGGCGGCGCGTGGCCAGCCCGAAGCCGATGGCGCCGCCCCAGTCGTGCACGACAAGATGGATGCGCGTGAGGCCGAGCGCGGCGACCAGCGTCTCGATGTCGGCGATTCGCGTGGCGAGTGTGTAGGGGTAGTCGTGTTCGGAGGGTTTTTCGGAAAGTCCCATGCCGATGTGGTCGGGCGCGATGCAGCGGTGCGCGGGGGTCAGGTCGCGGATGAGATCGCGATAGAAAAACGACCAGGTCGGGTTGCCGTGGAGCATGAGCACCGCCTCGGTGGCGCCGCGCGGGCCTTCGTCGAGGTAGCTCATGCGCGCGCCGCGCGGTGTGGGGTGCGCGCGCGGTTCAAATGGATAGAGGGCGCGGAGCCATGCGGGGAGCGCGGATTGGGCGGGCGGCGTGGGTTGCACGGGCTGGGGGAGCGGGGTGGGGTGGGGGGGTTGGGTGGAGTGAGTGGGGTGAGTGGGTTGGGTGGGGTGGGTGTCACGGGTGTCTCGTCCGTGCGGGTTGGCGGGCTGTCCGTGCGGGTTGGGTGGCGCGGGCGTTTCGTCCGTGGCTTTGCGGCGGTGCGCGTCGTCCATGGGCGCGTCGTCCATGTCACTCATACTCGCGGGCTGGAAAGCCCGCGCTCCTTTGTTGCCGGCGGTGTCTTCGGTGGCGGGGGGCGGGGTATGGGCGGGGTGTGTTTTGGGGGGCGGCGTGTTTGGGAGATGGTTGTTCATGGTCACCATTCCAGCGCGAGCATGAGCGAGTTCAGGCCGCTGCCGATGCCGAGGAGGGCGACGCGGTCGCCGTCGCGAATGGCGCCGGTCTCGATGGCGGTGGCGAGCGTGGCGGGGAGGGCGACGGAGCCGGTGTTGCCGAGCGTCTCGAAGGTCGAGAAGTCTTTCGCGGGGTCGAGTTTGAGCGCGTCGTAAAGCGCGCGGCGGTGCGCGTTGCCGACTTGGTGCGTGACGATGCGCGCGGGCGTGGCGGCGTCCCAGCCGGTGGCGGCGGTGAAGTCGGCCCAGGTCTCCCCGGCCAGCGCGACTCCGGCGTGGAGGAGTTGCTCGGAGTCGGTTTGCATGGCGAGGGCGTCGGCGCCGTGTGTGTCGCCTTGGCAGAGTTCGTTGTGTTGCGTGGCGGCGCGGGCGGCGCCGCCGAGGAGGCGGTGCGGGCGCGCGCCGGGTGGCAGGAGGTCGCGGTGGCAGAGGATGGCGGCGACGGCGCCGGAGCCGATGGTGAGGTTGGCGAAGTAGGGTTTGATGCCGTTGCGGTCGAGCGGCGCGGAGTTGAGGTGCGCGAGGGTTTGCGTGAGGAGCGGGCGGGCGTTTTCGCCGGAGGCGATCAGGCCGGCGCGCACTTGGCCGGACTCGATGAGGGCGGCGAGCAGCGTCATGCTGTTGAGGAAGCCGAGGCAGGCGTTGGACAGGTCGAAGATTTGCGTGGTGGGGGGCAGGCCGAGTTTGCGGTGCGCGAAGGTCGCGGTGGCGGGTTCGAGCATGTCGCGGCAGACGGCGGCGTGGACGAATACTTCCATCTGGTCGGCGTGGAGCGTGGATTGGGCGAGCGCGGCGCGGCCTGCGGCGGCGCTGGCGTCGGAGGGGCGCGTGCCGGCGGGCCAGTGGCGGCGTTCGCGGATGCCGGTCATGAGTTCGAGGCGTCCGAACGGGAGGCGCAGGCGTTGGTAGAGCGGGCGGAGGTGTTCTTCGATGGTCGCGCTGGTCCAGATTTCGTCGGGCAGCGCGAGCGCGAGGGTTTCGATGCAGGTGTGCGCGAATCTCATGCGTGGCGTGGGGCCGTTTTTGGGTTATGGGTTTCTTTCGTCGTCTGGGGCGTGGTTCCCGGCGCGGGGGGCGGGGGGCGCATGGCGAGGCGGATGAGTTCCGTGTCGAAATAGTTGCTGCCGAGTCCGGCGTCGATGGTCAGCGTGGCGCCGTTCACGCCGGAGCTGCGTTCGCTTAGCAGCCAGGTGGCGGCGTCGGCGATTTCTTGCGTGGCGAGGTTGCGTTTGCGAAAGGTGAGTTTTTCGGCGTAGAGGTAGCTTTCGACGTAGCCGGGGATGCCGGCGGAGGCGCTGGTTTTGAGCGGTCCGGCGCCGATGGTGTTGACGCGCACGTCGCGGGTCGCGGGGTCGGCGGCGAGGGATTTCGCGAGGAAGCGCGCGGCGGATTCGAGGGCGGCTTTGACGGGTCCCATGCAGCCGTAGTTGTCGGGCGTGACGAGGAGCGAGGAGATGCCGATGGTGACGATGGACGCGGTGGGCGCGAGGTGCGGTTTGCAGGCGCGCGCGATTTCGACGAGCGAGAAGGCGGAGATGGTGGCGGCTTGGAGAAAGTCGGCGCGGCGCGTCTCGTGGAAGGGGCGGGGGCCGCCGGCGTAGTTGGCAAACGCGATGGAGTGCGCGATGCCGTGCAGCGGGGTGTGGCCGTCGGCGGCGAGGGCGGCGGCGAGCCGGTCAACCGCTCCTTCTTGTTCGACATCGCATACGTAAACGGGTTTGCCGGCGAGGGGCGTGGCGAGGGTTTGCCGGCGTGTCTCGGAACGCACGCTGTAAAGCACGCGCGCGCCTTGCTCTTCCAGCGTGCGGGCAATGTGCCAGGCGACGCTTTTGCGGTTGGCCACTCCGAAGACGAGGATGGTTTTGCCAGTGAGTTTGAGGAAATCCATGGAGGAAATGCGGAGTGCGGAATGGGGGATGCGGATTTGGGAATGCGGGCGGGGACTGGGATGTGGATTGCGGAATGTGTGTGGGGGAAAATGCAGGTGGAATACGGAGGGAATGCGGAATGGGGGAGACCGGGAGCGTGAGGCGGGGGGCTGGGAGGGAATGGTGTTGGCGCAAAGCGAGGGGGGGAGAGAGAGGGCGGGGGTCAGGGTTTTGCGTTTTTGGGTTGTTTCCAGGCGACGGAGAAATCGACCGTGAGCACGCGGGTGCCGTCGGGCTTTTTGATTGCGCCGCCCATCATGGTGAAGCCGCCGAGGGATTCTTTTTGGCGGACTTCGATGTGAATGGTGTCGCCGGGATAGACCGGGTTGCGAAAGCGCACGTCGCTCACTTTCGCGAGCAGCGGCACGCCGTCGCCGGGTTTCGCGCCGGCGGCGCGCGCCTGTCGGGCCAGGTGGAGCGCGCCGGTCTGGAACACCGCCTCGCACAGCAACACGCCCGGCGTGATCGGCGCGCCGGGGTAATGGCCTTTGTAGAAATCCTCGTCGGCGCGCCAGGTGCGGCGGGCGGTCAGCGACTCGGGAGTCGCGGCGAGAATCTCGTCCACAAACAAAAAGGGCGGACGATGCGGAATGAGTGATGTGACGCTGTCAGGCATGGATCGGAACAGGTAGCCAAGGCCGGCGGGCCGGTTTCGTGGAAACAAAAACGACACCGCACCGGCGCGTTCCGTGCAAGCTCCAAACCCCGGCGAACCGGCGCGGTCCGGCTGCGCGGCGGAGGCGCGCGGAGGCGGCAGGGGCGGCGGGGCGAGGAAGACGGCGACCGCGCCGATAATGGGGGCAGTGGCGGCGGGGATGGCGGGGATGGTGAGGATGGTGGAGGCGCGTAGAAAAGGCGTCCACGTTTTCGCGCGGACGCCTTCGGGGTAGACGGCACGGAGGTCGTCCCTCCAAGAGGACAGGGGGTGCTCAAGTTCCAAACGAGTTTGGAAAGGGTAGGATACCAATTCCCGACGATAATTAGCACTACTCCGTTAAGTAAAGATTACGATGAATCGAGGATG
>JAIRTK010000524.1 GCA_031254955.1 Opitutaceae bacterium | reverse complement strand
CGCGCAATCGCAAGACATAAAGTGCCAATTTTACTCATAAATGGTATCAGGCCGCGCTCGTCGCCCCTCCGGGGCTGAAACGCCAAACTCCAGCAAAGGCCGTGCTCCGGCAGCGGGCTTCGCAAGCGAAGCCCCTAACTGGCTTTGCTTATAACTGGTGCTTTTCACTGGGAAAGGGTATGAGCCGCGAGCGGCTCGGCGGGACGCCTCGCCCTACCTGACAGGGGGATTTTTGACTGCAAAGGGTATCTGCCATCCGGAGGAAGAAGGGGTTCTCACGCAAAGGCGAGGAGACGCGGGGGGATGAGGGGGGCGAGTGAAGAGGTGAGGTTACGCGCTGCCGTCGTGGCGCAGCCGGAAACGGACAAAGCCGGCATGGCAACCGGCGGCGGCTTTGTCGCCGGTGCGGCAAGGGCTTTGGCGGGGGCGGAGGGCGCGGGGTTATTCGCTTTTGCGCCAGTCTATCAGTTCGAGTTGGAGGAGTTTGCGGTCGTTGTAGTAGTTCCAGGCTATTTCCACGGCCATGTCGATCGGTTCGCCGACGGGGGGGAGGTTGCCCGCCATCTTCCAGGCCACGCCAAAGAGCCGCCGGCCGGTGCCGTCGTCAAAATTGAAGCGGAAGTGCTGGCCGCGGAAGATGTCGGGGCGTTGCTGGAGCGTGACGCGGCGGATGCCAAAAACGGGTTCGGTGTTGCCTTGGCCAAAGGGGTGCAGGGCGCAGATGTCGTTCATCAGGCGTTCGCCGATTTCGGGCGGGGTGATCCAGGTGGCGAGGTCGAGCGCGGGGCCGTTGAGTCCGCCGCCGGTGTGGTTGCGGATGGAGGCGACGAAGCGGGCGCGGAAGTCGTCGATGTGGCGTTGGGGGAGCGAGACGCCGATGGCCATGGGGTGGCCGCCCCAGCTGAGGAGGTGTTCGCAGCAGGTGCCGAGCACTTCGACGAGGCTTACGCCGTCCACGCTGCGGCCCGAGCCTTTGGCTTGTTCGCCTTCGTTGCCGAGGACGATGGCGGGGCGGTGGTATTTGCGGGCGACGCGGCCGGCGACGATGCCGACGACGCCGGGGTGCCAGTTTTCGCCGTAGAGCACGATGCCGGGGTCGGCGGCGTAGCGGGTTTCGACGAGGTGTTCGGCTTCTTCGGTCATCTGGCGTTCGATGTCCTGGCGTTCGCGGTTGAGTTCGTTGAGGCGGCGGGCGGTTTCGTCGCAGAAGCGCGCGTCGTCACTGAGCATGAGTTCGACGGAGAGGGCGGCGTCGTCGAGGCGTCCGCTGGCGTTGATGCGGGGGCCGAGGCGGAAGGAGACGTCCACGGGCATGATTTCGTTTTCGGGGCGCACGCCGGCGACTTGCATGAGTGCTTGGAGGCCGGGGCGGCGGGTGGTCTGGAGGATGCGCAGGCCTTGGCGGGCGAGGATGCGGTTTTCGCCGTGGAGGGGGACGAGGTCGGCGACGGTGCCGAGCGCGACGAGGTCGAGCGAGTCGCGGAGTTTGATGTCGTAGGCGGTGGGGTGGTTTTCGGCGCGGAGTTGTTTGAGGAGGCCGTGGGCGAGTTTGAAGACGAGGCCGACGGTGCAGAGGTCGCGCCAGGGGGTGTCGGCGGGGGGGTGGACGTGGGGGTTGATGAGGATGGCGCGGGTGGTGGCGTGTTCTTTGGAGCGGTGGTGGTCGACGATGATGACGTCGATGCCTTGGGCGCGGAGGTAGTCGATTTCGTCGTGGGAGTTGGTGCCGCAGTCGAGGGCGATGAAGAGCGCGGGGGTGCCGTGTTCGAGGGCGCGGTCGATGGCGCTGCGGGAGAGGCCGTAGCCGTCTTCCATGCGGCGGGGGACGATGAAGCGGGGGCGCAGGTCGAAGCGGCGGAGGATGCTGACGAGGAGCGCGGTGGAGCTGACGCCGTCCACGTCGTAGTCGCCGAGCACGACGATGTCTTCGTGGTTGGCGATGGCGGCGCGGAGGCGGTCGGCGGCGGCGGCGACGTTGTGGACGAGGAGGGGGTCGCTTAGTTCGCTGAGCGCGGGGCGGAGGAATTTGGCGGCGCGGGGGGCGTCGGCGAGGCCGGCGCGGAGGAGGAGTTCGGCGAGGATGGCGCTCACGCCGGCGTCGCGGCTGAGGGTTTCGATGGTTCCGGGGGGGATGGGTTGGTAGTTCCAGCGCATGGCTCGAATGCGGTGTGCGGTGCGCGGGGGGCGCGGAATGGGGGCGCGTTTTTCGCGCCGGGTGCGGGAGGCGCGCGGGGGGCGCCGTCCGTCAATTCCGCGTTTCGCTGGCCGTATGCCGCCTGGGTTTTATTTGGAGGCCCGGCTGGCGCCTTGCCATTCGTAGGTGGGGCGCACGTCTTGGTGTTTTTCGACGCGTTTGCGGTCGCCTTTGTGCCACCAGTAGAAGACTTGGGAGGCGATGAAGATGGCGGAGAAGGTGGAGGTGAGGACGCCCATGGTGAAGGTGAAGGCGATGTCTTTGAGCACGCCGGTGCCCCAGAGCCAGAGGGCGATGGAGGCGAGGAGGGTGGTGGTCGCCGTCATGATGGTGCGGGCGAAGACTTTGCTGATGGCGTTGTTGACGACTTCGCGCAGGGGGGTGTTGGGGTTGAGGCGGAGTTCTTCGCGGATGCGGTCGAAGACGACGACGGTTTCGTTGATGGAGTAGCCGGCGATGGCGAGGATGGCGGCGACCATCGGCGCGGAGAATTGGTGGCCGAAGAGCACGAAGAGGCCGATGGCCATGAGGATGTCGTGGAAGGAGGAGAACATGGCGCCGATGCCGAAGCCGAATTCGAAGCGGAAGGCGATGTAGAGGAGGATGACGCCCATCGAGGCGAGGATGGCGACGAGGGCGTTGTAGAGGATTTCGTCGCCGATGGTTTTGCCGATGACGCTGGTGCCGAGGTTGGTGAGGCCGGCTTCGGGGAAGGTTTTTTGGAGGGTGGCGAGGAGGTCGGCGGATTTGCCGGTTTCGGTTTCGATGCGGAGCATTTCCTGGCTGCCGCCGATGGCGCTGATGTAGGCGGGGACGATTTCGCCGTGGTTGCCGGCGGCGGCGGCTTCGCGGATTTTGCCGGTGTCGATGCGGGTTTTGTATTCGAGGGTGATGGCGTCGCCGCCTTTGAAGTCGATGCCGAAGACGCCGGTGCCTTTGTAGGCGACGACGGCGAGGCCGGCGAAGACGATGAGCCAGGAGGCGATGAAGGCGGGTTTGCCGAAGCGCACCCAGTCGACGTGGATGTTTTTCAGCATGCGGCGCATGGTGAATGTTTTCACGAGGCCGGTGGCGAAGAACCATTCGAGCGTGAGGTGCGCGATGACGAGCACGGAGAAGAGGGTGGAGACGACGCCCATGCAGAGGGTGACGCCGAAGCCTCGGATGGGGCCGGTGCCGAGGAGGATCATGATGGCGCAGACGATGAGTTGCACGAAGTGGGCGTCGAGGATGGTCCAGAGGGCTTTCATGAAGCCGTTGCGGTTGGCGGAGGCGTAGGATTTGCCTTCGGCGAGTTCTTCGCGCATGCGTTCGTAGATGAGGATGTTGGCGTCCACGGCCATGCCGATGGTGAGGACGATGCCGGCGAGGCCGGGGAGGGTGAGGGTGGCGCCGAGGCGGGCCATGAAGCCGAAGATGATGATGATGTTGATGGCGAGGGTGCAGACGGCGACGAAGCCGCCGGTGGTGTAGAAGGTGATCATGAAGGCGGCGACGAGGGCGGCGCCGATGATGGAGGCGCGCACGCCGCTGTCCACGGCGTCTTGCGCGAGCGAGGGGCCGACTTCGTATTGTTCCATGACGATCATGGGGACGTCGAGGGGGTTGTTGAGGACGTTGGCGAGGTTCTGGGCGTCGCGGTCGGTGAAGCTGCCGGTGATTTGGGCGGTGGGGCTGTTGATTTCTTCGCGGACGGTGGGGGCGGAGTAGAGTTTGCCGTCGAGGACGATGGCGAGGCGTCCGGTGACGCCGGTGTTTTGCGCGTTTTCGACGATGGAGCGGGTGACTTGGGCGAAGCGTTTGCGGCCTTCGTCGGTGAATTGGAGGATGATTTCGGATTTGCCGTATTGGTCGTGGTGGGCGAAGGCTTGTTTCATGATTTTGCCGTCGGCCTCGGGCACGCGTTTGATGTAGAGTTCTTCGATTTGCGTGCCGGTGCGGGAGTCTTCCTCCAGGGTCATGCGTTCGTAGTCGAAGGGGGGGATGGCGCCGGTTTGCGCGACTTGCGCGGGGGTGAGGGTGGGGTGGACGATGCGGAACTGGAGTAGCGCGGGTTTCTGGAGGCTGTCGATAACGTCGGGGTTGTCCTTGGTGTTGACGCCGGGGAGCTGGACTTCGAGGCGGTTGTCGCCGACGGGGCGGATGATGGGTTCGGTGACGCCGAAGGCGTTGATGCGGCTGCCGATGATGTCGATGGCTTTGGTGAGTTTTTCTTTGCGCTCGTAGGTGTTCATGTTGGCGAGCGCGGAGGGGGCGATTTCGAGGGTGAAGGCGACGCCGCCTTTGAGGTCGAGGCCGAGTTGGAGGCGGGCCTTGGACTCTTTGAGCAGGTGGTCGAGGAGGATGGCGTTTTTCTTCTCGATGTTTTTCACGTCCCCGAGGTTGAGTTTCGGGAAGTAGCTGGCGGTGAGGTCCACTTTGCGTTCGGCGGCGATTTGCTTGAGGGCAATGAACGCGCTGGGGGCTTGGCGGGCTTCGTGGCGGGCGACGGCTTCTTGGAGGAGGGCGTCGAATTCGGATTGTCGGGCTTGGGCTTCGATTTTCACGAAGTCCACGAATTCCTGGTCTTTGATCGGGAATATCGAGTAGGCGAAAAAGGCCACCACAGCGATGCTGAAGAGGACTTTCCAGTGGTTGCGTTTAGGCATGGGTTGTTCGGGTTTGAAAAGGGTTGAGGGGGGAGGGCGGGAGTGGCGGGTGCGGCGGGTGTGGCGGCGTGGTGCGGCGGGTGCGGTGCGGGCGCGGGCGGTGCGGCGACGGGTGGCGGGGCGTGGGGCGGCTTAAATCGGCTCAGGTCGAAATCGAGTCGAGCCTGAGCCGGGCCGCGCCGGGGGACGCGCCGCGTCGGGCCGGGGCCGGGGCCGCATCGCGCTTGGGCCGCATCGCGCCGGGGAGGGCTGGCACGGTCGCGCGCGCGGCGGGGTTACTTCTTGACCTCGCCGCCGCTCTTTTTGGCGACGACGCTGGTGATGTAGCCTTTGCCCACTTCGATCTTGGTGTTGTCGGAGATGCGGATGACGAAGCGGTCGTCCTTCTTGGCCGTGATGAGGCCGAAGATGCCGCCGGCGGTGATGACCTCGTCGCCGGGTTCGAGCGCGGCGAGCATCTGCTGGTGTTGCTTCTGCTTTTTGCGCTGGGGCGCGATCATGAGGAAATACATCGCGGCGATCATGAGGCCCAGCATGAGGAACATTTGCATGCCGCCGCCGGGCCGGGCGCCTTCGGTTTGGGCCAGAAAAAGCAGTGAGCTGTCGGGCAGAGAGGATATTTTCATCGTTGCGTGTTGTCGGTTTTGGAAAAAGAAACGAGAACTTAACTCCGTCCGGGAAACAAATAGCAAGCAAACAGTCCACATTCCTCACCGCCTTGAAAAATAAAAACACCGCCGCATGGACGGCCGCAAAATCCGAGGAACATTACGGCTTCAAACGCTGGGGCCACGGCCACTTCGGGGTCGATGACGAAGGCTTTGTCGAAGTGCGCCCCGTGCCCGGAGGCACCGAAATACGCATCATGGACGTGGTGGACGAGGCCCGCGACATGGGACTGCGCGCGCCGATGGTGGTGCGCTTCCAAGACCTGCTCCGCCACCGTGTGGAACGCCTGAACAAAGTCTTCCGCCAAGCCATCAAGGACGAAGACTACAAAGGCGACTACCGCGGCGTCTTCCCCATCAAAGTCAACCAACTCCGCGAAGTCGTGGACGAAATCCTCGCCGCCGGCAAAGACTACCACCACGGCCTCGAAGCCGGCTCGAAACCCGAACTCATGATCGCCCTGGCCCTCCACGACAACAACCAGCGCCTCATCATCTGCAACGGCTACAAGGACCACGACTACATCCGCCTCGCCCTCATGGGCCGCAAACTCGGCAAACGCGTCATCATCGTCGTCGAACAACTCAGCGAAGTGGACCACATCATCGCCATCTCCGCCGAACTCGGCGTCCGCCCCCTCATCGGCTTCCGCGTGAAACTCCAGACCCGCGGCGAAGGCAAATGGTCCTCCTCCTCCGGCGACAACGCCAAATTCGGCCTCAACACCGCCGAAATCCTCTTCGCCATCGAAAAACTCAAAGCCGCGAAACTCACCCAAGCCCTCCGCCTCATCCACTTCCACATCGGCTCGCAAGTGCCCAACATCCTCACGATCAAAAACGCCGTCGTCGAAGCCACCCGCTTCTACTGCCAACTCGCGCGCATGGGCTTCCCCATGGGCTACCTCGACATCGGCGGCGGCCTCGGCATCGACTACGACGGCTCCCGCACGAACTTCGAATCCTCCATGAACTACTCGCTGGAAGAATACGCCCGCGACATCGTCGCCAACATCCGCGACATCTGCGAGCACACCGGCGTGCGCACCCCCGACATCATCAGCGAAAGCGGCCGCGCCATCGCCGCCCCCCACTCCATGCTCGTCATCGAAGTCTTTGAACGCATCAACAAAAAAGAAACCCTCCGCAAACAACACCGCCCCAAAGAAAAACACAAAGTCGTCACCGACCTCGAAGCCCAGCTGCGAAACCGCTCCCGCCTCGGACGCCTCGAACGCTTCCACGACGCCCTGCAAAAAAAAGAAGAAGCCCTCTCCCTCTTCAACCACGGCTACCTCGACATCGAAAACCGCGCCGCCGCCGAGGCGCTCTACTGGCAAATCTGCGAACAAATCGACCGCGAAGGCCACGAAACCGGCTACCAACCCGAAGAACTCCACGACCTGAAAAAAATCCTCGCCGACCAATACGTCTGCAACTTCTCCGTCTTCCAATCCCTCCTCGACCACTGGGCGCTCCAGCAACTCTTCCCCATCGCCCCCCTGCACCGCCTCGACGAAGCCCCCACCGTAAACGCCACCCTCGCCGACATCACCTGCGACTCCGACGGCAAAATCAACCGCTTCATCGACCTCCAAGACACCAAAGACTACCTCCGCCTCCACCCCCTCGACGGACGCCCCTACTACCTCGGCATCTTCCTCACCGGCGCCTACCAAGACATCATGGGCGACCTGCACAACCTCTTTGGCCGCGTAAACGAAGTGCACATCTTCCTCGAACCCGACGAACCCAACGGCTTCTACATAGAAGAAGCCCTCAGCGGCAGCCGCGTCGCGGACGTGATCGAAGGCGTGCAATACCAAGGCGAAGAACTCTGCCGCCGCATGAAAGCCCAAATCGACACCGCCACCCGCAAAGACCTCGTCAAACCCCGCGAAGGCGTGCGCCTGCTCGAATTTTACGAAACCCAAATGCGAAACAAAACCTACCTCGGCATCGAACACGCCCCCAAAAAACGCAAAAAAACCTGAAGCCCCCCAGCCCGCCCCACCCATTCTCCACCAGCCCGTCCATTGTCCACCAGCCAGCCCATTTTTCCCTCAGTCCGCCCATTCTCCAGCCCGTCCATTCTCCACCTATCCGCCCTGTCCCTCCCATTCTCTTCCA
>JAIRTK010000521.1 GCA_031254955.1 Opitutaceae bacterium | reverse complement strand
GATTTCAAGTCTGCTGCATGCTACGCAAGCGTTGCGTGCTCAGCAGGTATCGCGTGTTCAGCAGGTTTGGTTCCGAGCGAAGCGAGAAGCCTGACAACTTGCGCTACGACGGCAGCGCGTCCCATCAGTTCATAAAAACAAAGACATTTTGCGCCTCTGCATCGCTGTGCCTCTGCGCCTCTGCATCTCTGCGTCTCTGCGCCTCTGCGTGAGTTTTTCATAACTCCGCGCCCTCCGTGCCCCCGTCTCCCCGCATCCCTGCGCCCTCCGTCTCCCCGCGTCCTCTGCGCCCCCGCGTCCCCAAGGTTAACGGAATTTTTTTCAAGATATGGGCTTTTAGGCTTTTGGGCTTTGGGATTTCCCTCCATTTCGATTCCAACCCCCCAAAAACCACCCGCATCACCGCACCCGCACCGCCACCCGCCTCACCGCCACCCGCACCACCCGATGAAACTCCGCGACCGCATCCTCGCCCACCTCCGCTCGCCCGGCTACGCGCCCGCCGACCTCGCCGGCCTCGCCCGCGCGCTCGGCCTCAACAAAAAAGACCGCCGCTCGCTCGCCCACGAAATCCGCCTCGGCCTCTCGCAAGGCGCGCTCGTTTACGTGAAAGGCGACCGCATCGCCCTCGCCGGCGACGACGCCCTCGCCATCGGCCGCCTCATGTTTCGCGCCGGCGGCTCCGCCTGCCTCATCCCCGACCCCGTGCCCGGCGCCGCCGAGGACGAACCCGCCGTGCACATCGCGCCCGAAGACACCGGAGTCGCGCTCCACGGCGACCGCGTCGCCGTGCAAATCCTCGCCCACGCCCTGCGCCGCCCCCGCAACGGCCGCGCGCCCGAACCCACCGGACGCGTCGTCCGCATCGAGGAACGCGCCAACGAAACCATCGTCGGCAACCTCCGGCGCGTCCGCAACAAATACTACGTCAACGCCGACAACCCCCGCTTCTTCCACGAAATCGCCGTCGCCGACCCCGCCGCCTCCGACCTCAACCCCATCCCCGCCCCCGGCGACAAAGTCGTGGTCCGACTCGCCGAATGGACCGCCCGCCACAAAAACCTCGAAGGCCTCATCATCGAACGCCTCGGCAAAACCTTCGAACCCCGCGCCGAACTCGCCGGCCTTTGCCACAAATACAAACTCGACCCCGCCTTCCCCGCCGAAGTCGAACGCGAACTCGCCGCCCTCCCCGACACCCCCCAACCCCCCGAACTCTCCGGACGGCTCGACTACCGCGAAGTCCCCACCCTCACCATCGACCCCGACGACGCCAAAGACTTCGACGACGCCCTCTCCATCGAACCCCTCGACCACGGCGACACCCGCGTCGGCGTCCACATCGCCGATGTCGGCAACTACGTGCGCCCCGGCACCGCCCTCGACCGCGAAGCCCGCCGCCGCGGCAACTCCACCTACCTCGTCGGCGCCGTCATCCCCATGCTGCCGCAAAAACTCTCCAACGGCCTCTGCTCCCTCGTCGAAGCGCAAGACCGCCTCTGCAAAACCGTCTTCCTGGTCTTCGACAAAAAAATACGCCTCAAACACACCTCCTGCGCCAACACCATCATCCGCTCGCGCAAACGCCTCACCTACCGCCAAGCCCGCGCCCTCCTCTTTGAAAACCGCCTCGAAAAAATCCGCGCCCTCCCGCTCCCGCCCCGGCACCAGACCGGCGCCACCGGCCGCGCCCTGGCCGAACTCGGCGACCTCGAACTCGTAGACCTCCAAAGCTGGCTGCGCAAACTCTGGGCCATCGCCTCGAAACTCCGCCACGCCCGCATGGCCGCCGGCTCCCTCGACCTCGACATGCCCGAAACCAAAGTCTTCGTCGATGAACAAGGCCGCGCCGACCGCCTCGAACTCATCGAACACGACGAAAGCCACCAACTCATCGAAGAATTCATGCTCGCCGCCAACGAAACCGTCGCCCGCCTCACCCGCGCGCACCGCCTGCCCTCGCTCTACCGCGTGCACGACGAACCCGACGAAGACAAACTCCACGAACTCCGCCAAACCCTCGCCGCCTCCGGCATCACCACCGGCGACCTCTCCCGCCACGACGAAATGGCGAAACTCCTCGCCACCCTCTCCACCCACCCGCAAGGCCACCTCCTGCGCACCCACATCCTCCGCTCCCTGAAAAAAGCCTGCTACCGCGGCACACCCGACGGCCACTACGGCCTCGCCAAAAAAGACTACACCCACTTCACCTCGCCCATCCGCCGCTACGCCGACCTCGTCGTCCACCGCGTCCTCGAATACCACCTCGTCAAACACGCCGGCCACCCCGCCCCCGCCGCCGGACGCCACCCCGCCCCCACCCCCGGACGGATGGAAACCCTCGGCGAACACCTCAGCCTCACCGAAACCAACTCCCAGGAAGCCGAACGCGAAAGCGTGAAAATCAAACAACTCGAATTTTTTGAACGCGAACTCGCGAAGAAAACGAAAACCCGATTCGAAGCCGTCATCACCGACATCCGCCAGCACGGCCTCTTCGTGGAACTGGTCCAGACGCTGACCTACGGCTTCGTCCCCATGAACACCCTCACCGACGACGACTACCACCCGAACAACGCCGGCACCCTCCTGACCGGAAGAAAAACCAGACGCCGCCTGCCCCTCGGCAGCCACCTCGCCGTCGTCGTCCACAAAGTGGACCGCTTCAAACGCCTCATCGACTTCCGCCCCGCCCCCGCGAAATAACCAACGCCAAAGTCTTGCCCCTGATCAAAATCCGCCCCTCTCGAACGTCCGGGAAAAAAGAAGGTTCCCCGCTATTTTGAATGACTGGAAATGGATGAACCAAAAAGCGGAGCCTGCATCGTGGCGCGCTGGCGCGTAGGCGCGCTGGCGCAAGGAGGGGCGGCGTCCCGCCGCCCGACGCGGGCGAAGCCCGCGCCCGTTTCGCAGGGATGCGGACGAACGCACACGGGTTTTCGGATTGCCTGCCGGCGGATGGGCGAGGTGAGTGAGCGAGCGGATGGACGGGCGAGGCGCGTTGCTCCTCGTCGGGCGGCGGGACGCCGCCCCTCCTTGCGCCAGCGCGCGTCCACGCACACGGCCATCGAAAATAGCGAGGAACCAAAAAGAATCCCCACAAAAATGACGCACCGGCGGAATGTCGCCAAGCCAGCCCACACGCCAGACCGCGGATAACCTATGCGCCCCCTCCCACACACGCACGCAGCCTGACACAAGCCCAAGCCCTACGCGCCGCGTCATACCCTTTCCCAGTGAACAGGCCCCCTTAGAAGCAGAGCCATGTAGGGGCTTCGCTTGCGACGCCCGCCGCTGGAGCACGGCCTTTGCTGGCTCACGCCCGTTGCTGGAGCACGGTTATCACGCCGGGCGTCGCAAGCGACGCCCCTACAAAAGAGAGATACCACTTTCCACCCAGTTTCACACTTTACACCAATCCTTTTAACCACGGATTGCACGGATAAAACGGATTGCACGGATGTTTAACTCATTGAAAAACAAAGAGGTTATCTGTGTTATTCATTAAAATCCGCACAATTCGTGGTCGGCTTGGAGAGTGTTTCTTAAGAAGGTTTTTGATTAAGAAA
>JAIRTK010000488.1 GCA_031254955.1 Opitutaceae bacterium | reverse complement strand
CTTGATAACCGTGAACCAGCAAAGGCCGTGCTCCAGCAACGGGCATGCACCAGCAACGGGCTTCGCAAGCGAAGCCCCTACATGGCTCTGCTTCTAAAGTGTCCTGTTCACTGGGAATGGGGATAAGCTTTATCTTGGGCTTTGGGGGATCGTATGAGGGGTGGCACGGACGGGGATGCCAAGGCCATGCAAGCCTGCGGGTCTGCGGGGCGTTCGCGTAGGCTCAGTTAACTTTGGTTAAGAAGAGCCGACGGGAGGGCCGAGGACTTCTCGGAGAACGATGGCGCGGCGGAGCGTGCCGGGGGCGCGCAGGTCGTCGGAAACCGTGTTCCGGATGCGGTCGCGCATGAGGCGCCCGGTTCCGGCTCCGGCCCCGGACGGGACGGGCGGCGCGGCGGTCGCGAATGCCTTGGCGCGGCGCTCGGCGATCTTGCGCTGCTCTTCCAGCTCGCGCATTTGCTCGGCGAGTTTTTGCTGGCGCTCCGTCTCGGCCCAGTCGAAGGCCGGCGCGGTGTCGCGTTTTGCTTTTTCCTCTTTCACCCGCGGTAGCGGCGGCGGCATGGCTGGCGCGGAGCGCGGAACGGGCGGCGCGGACGGTTGCGGCGCGGGAGGCGGAACGGGCGGCGCGGGAGGCCAGGCTTCGGCTTCCTGCCGTCCGGACATGCGTTCGAGTATCTTGCGGCGGATTTCCTCCTGAATGCGCCGGGTGCGTTCCGCCATTTCAAATTCCTCGTCGTCCTCGTCGAAAGGATGCGCGGGCTTTTCATCCGCGCCGCGTTCCGGGGACGGACGCTCGGCGGCGCGCCCGGAGGCGCGGCGGCGTTCTTCGCGCGCCTTCTTTGCCTTGGCTTGGTTGGCCAGAAACGCCACGACAAAGAAAAGGGCCATGAAGATAAGCTGGGGATTGTCGAGGAGCCATTTCATATTTGTTAGGGGGAGCGGGCGAGTAGGTGAGAGGGTGGAGCGGGAGGGTGGGAAGGTGGCGTGTGGGATGCGGAGGGGAGTGGGCGGGAGGGCGGGAAAGTGGGAGGGCGGAGGGTGAGTAGGCAGAGGGCGGGTAGGCGGAGAGCGAGAAGGCGGGACGGTGGAAAGTGGTTGTGATTATAAAGGGCTATACAGGGCTGGTGTGGATACAGGGCTGGCGTGGATACAGGGCCGGTGTGGAATAGAGGGGAATCACTGGGCGCTTTGGGAAAGCGGTTTACTCGTGGGTGGGTGCGGGTGGACGGAATGGACAGAATGGACAAAATGGACGGAATGGCTGGGGTGGCTGGAATGGCTGGGATGGGGGCGCGGCTCGCGTGGGTGGACTGGGGGGCGTAGATGAGATGGGTAGGATGGCTGGAGCGGATGGAGCAGGCGGAGTGGATATGAATCGGATGAGGCTTTAACTTTATTTATAAAACGGGTTTTGAAATGCCGGTGTGTATTGGTGGGGCTGGTTGTCTGGAGATGGGGGGAGTGACCCAAATCCCGAAAAAATCTCAAATTTCAAAATGCCAGAAGGGGGGACGCGGGAGCGTGCTTTTGGGATTTTGTTTATGGATGTCTGGATTTTTTTGGGATTTGGGATTCGCCCGCGCGGAGGGTTGTTATTTTTTGTCGTCCGGCTTCGCGATGGAGGTGCGCATTTCGGTGTCGGACTGGATGTTTTGTATCTTGTAATAATCCATCACACCGAGGCGGCCGTTGCGGAAGGCATCGGCAAGGGCGAGGGGCACCTCGGCCTCGGCGGCGACGACCTTGGCTTGCATCTCCTGCACGCGCGCCTTCATTTCCTGCTCCAGCGCGACGGCGGCGGCGCGGCGGATTTCGGCCTGCGCCTGCGCGATGGATTTGTTGGCCTCGGCCTGCGCTTCCTGGAGTTTCGCGCCGACGTTCTCGCCGATGTCCACGTCGGCAATGTCGATGGAGAGGATTTCAAACGCGGTGCCGACGTCGAGGCCGCGGTTGAGCACGTTTTTGGAGATGGAGTCGGGGGATTCGAGCACGGCTTTGTAGGATTCGGCGGAGCCGATGGTGTTGACGATGCCTTCGCCGACGCGGGCGATGATGGTGTCCTCCTTCGCGCCGCCGACGAAGCGGTCGAGGTTGGTGCGCACGGTGACGCGGGCGCGGACTTTCACTTGGATGCCGTCCTTGGCGACGCCGTCGATGGTGATGCGGTTGCCTTGGTCGGGATTCGGGCAGTCGATGACTTTCGGGTCAACGGAGGTGCGCACGGCCTCGACCACGGATTTGCCGGAGCCTTTGGTCGCGAGGTCGATGGCGCAGGCGCGCTGCCAGTCGAGCGTGATGCCGGCTTTTTGCGCGGCGATGAGCGCCTGCACGGTGGGGACGACGTTGCCGCCCGCGAGGTAGTGCGCCTCGATGTCTTTCACGGAGATGATGATGTCGGCTTTGCGCGCGGTGATGCGCGCGTCCACGATGAGCGCGTAGGGCACGCGGCGCAGGCGCATGGCGACGAGGTCGCTGAAGAGGCGGACGGGGGCCTCGGCGAGCAGCGCGCGAAGCCACACCGAGAAGAAGGAGATGACAATCCCGCCGAGAATGAGCAGGACGATCAGACCGACGGCGGCGAAAACAAGGAGCATGTTTGATGGCATGATGTGGTGGTGGGTTGGAGGTTAGACTTTGGTTACTTTCAGGGTGAAATTGTCGAGGCCGGTCACGCGCAAGGCCGCGCCTTTGGGCGCCAGTCCGTCAATGCAATGCGCCTCATAACGCTTTCCGTCAACCGTCACGTAGCCGGTCGGGGCGAGCATCGTGACGGCCTCGGCCGATTTGCCGATCACGCTGGCGGCCTCGGCGGGCGGCGGCTGGCTGGTGCTGGAAATGGCCGCGTCGAGAAACATGCGCTTGCCGAGCCGCGTGCGCGGCAGGAGGCCAAGCTCGATCCAGAGGGTGACGCCGACCAGCGCGAGCGCGACCATGAATGCGATGAGCGCGCCCTGGACTCCATAGAGGTGCCATGCGTGACCGCATCCGGCCAGCAGCAGCACGCCGCCGATGGCGCCGAGAACGCCGCCGGGCGTGATGACCTCGAAAAACAACAACACGATGCCGACGAGGAACAGGGTCACGATGATGCTCATGCCACGCCCTCCGGTTCGCCGGGGTTCCGGGTTTGCGCCGCGCCGTCCGCGCCGGAAGCATCGCCGGGAGCGCCTGAAACATCGCCGGCCACTCCGGAAGCATCGCCGGCGGCTGGCTCGACCTCGATGCCGAAGTCCGTGCGCTTGGTCACCAACACGGACGCGCCGCGCTCGACCGTGCCGACGGAGACGCGGGCCTCGTAGCGCCGCCCATCGATCTCGATCTGGCCGAAGGGGCGCAGCGGCGTGGTCACGAGCGCGCGGCGTCCGACGATGGTCTCGACGCGGGCGGCCTGCTCCGCCGACATGCCGGCGATTTGGGCGGCGGCGCCGATCGCGGACGAGAGCACGAGTTTGTCCCAGAACCAGCCGCGCGGGATGAATTTCACCAGCGCCACGGCCAGCAACGCGGTGAGCAGCAGGCCGAGCGCGAGGTTCATGATCGGCGCGACCAGCACGTCGGACGACCAGGTGACGGAGAGGGGTTCGTTGGGCCACAGGTCGGCCATCGCCCACACCAACGAGCCGAGCATCAACACAAGCCCGGTGAGCGCGGGTATGACCAGCCCTGGGAAGAAAATCAGCTCGGCAATGACCAGCACAATCCCGAGCGCGAAAAACAGCATCGGCTCGTGCCCGGAAAGCCCGGCGACGTAGCTGCTGAGAAACACGATCACGAGCAGCACGATGCCCGCGATGCCGAACATGCCGAAGCCGGGCGTCTTGAACTCGATGAGCAGGGCCAGCATCCCGAGGCTGAGCAGGACGGGTTTGATCAGGTTGAGCCACTGCGCGAGGCGTTCCGACCAGGTGACCTCAAGGCGCTCGGATTCAAAGCTGGCCTTGCCGAATTTCTGGGTGAGCAGGTCGTCCACGTCAGCGGCCACGCCGGCGGCGAGGAGGACTTGCGGCGGTGAGCCGTAGGCGCTCATCGCCTCGGTGGCGGTGAGCGAGAGGAGTTCACCCTTCGGCTTCAGGAGCTGGCCGTCGATCTTGAGTTCGTAGTCCTTGTCGATCATCGCCGAAAGCACCTGCCCCCGGTAAGGATGCTCCTCGGTGACGGCGCGGATTTTTGCCCGCAGAAAGCTGTTTATCTTCAGGCGCATCGTCTCGGGGATGTCCTGCCCGTCGCCGGAGACGGCGGCGGCGGCGCCAATGACACCTTTCGGGGCGAACCAGATTTCATCCGTGGCGGCGGCGATGAACGCGCCCGCCGAGATGGCCTCCGTGTTGATATAAGTGATGGTGCGGCCGGAGAACTTGTCGAGCGCCTCCATCATTTCGAGCGCCGTCCCCGCCGCGCCGCCGGGCGTCTCCATGTCGAGCACGACCACGTTGATCTTTTTTTCCTCGGCCTCCTTCAAGCCGCGCCGGAGCACGTAGAGCACGGGCGAGTCGATCACCTCGCGCACCTCGATCACCATCACGCGCGCCTTGCCGTCGGTGACGACGCGGGCGGCGGCGGCGGCATTCGCCGATGTGTCCGCGGACGGCGCGGCGGGGCCGGTTTTTTGTTTCGGGGCCGGCGCGGCGGGAGACGGAACGGCGACCGGCGCGGGCGCCCTTTCGTCGCGCGGGGTCTGGTCGATCAACGCCATGCACGCGGTGGCGAGGGCGATCCCCAGAAACAGATAGATGGCAAGGACTCGAAACATGAAAGATGCAAAAATGATGATGGTTTTGCGACACTACGCAAGGCCGGGGTTGCCCGCGCGGTCAATTTTGAGCAGCCCCTCCGCGTCCCGTGTTCTGTGTTCCGCGTTTCGCGTTCTGCGTTCTGCGCCCGCCGCCCGTGCCCATGCTCATGCCCGCGCCCGCCGCCCGCCGCCTTTCTGTCGCCTTTTCAACTTTTGGCTGACTGTGTTAGGAATTCACCACGGAGACACGGAGGACGCGGAGGACGGAGGGAGAAGGGATGCGGGAAGGGAGAGGGGGAGGCGAGAGGGGGAGGGGGGGAGACTGGAGGGAGGAAGAGGCTGAAGGGAGGGGGAAGCTGGCGGGAGGATTGTTCTCACGCAGAGACGCGGAGGCGCGGAGAGGATGAGGGAGAGCGAAGAGGGAAGATGGAAGGGTGAAGGGCGAAGAGGGAAAAAGTGACAGAGCCGGAGGGGGCACCCTTCATTCTTCACTTTTCACTCTTCACCTCCTCCTCCTTCTACTTTGTTAACCGAGGTTAACGCGAGGCAGAGCAGATCGTAGGGCACGGGTGGTTTGAGTGGCACGGGCGACTCGCCCGTGGGATTGCGTGGCACGGGCGTCCTCGCCGCAAACCTCCCGGACACATGGGCGAGTTGCTCATGCCACTCAATCCCATAAGCCGTCCATGTAACCTCAGTTAATTAAGAAAATCCTATGATACTGCATTTTCCGCTCTTCGCATCCTTCGTCCCCTTCGCGGTTAATTTTTAACCCCCTCCTGTAAAGATAAAGAGGAAAGAGGAAAGACAGAGGGGAGGAGGAGGGGGGAGGGGAACGCATGCGGGAAGGGGCGGCACCTTTTTCGTATTTGTTTTTTCCTCCCCGGCGGATTCCCTTTGGGGCAACGATGCTTCGCACGCGTTTCAATCTCGGGATGCTCCCTTTGTTGCTGCTGCTTATTCTGGTCGGCGCGGCGGGCATCGTGGTCTGCAGGAACCTCGGGCGCTCGATGGAGGAAAAACTTGCGCAGAGTTTTCGCATGGTGCTCACGGCGCATGAAATGCGCGACGCCGCGACCGGCGTCACCACGGCCATCCATCGCGCGCAGGACGGGTTCGAGCTGGAGGCGCGGCCCGAATATGAGCGCCAGCGCGGGCGCTTCAAGAAGGCGCTCATGGCCGAGTCGTTTGCCTCGGCGGGCACCCAGCGGGCGGTTTCCCTGGAGGCGGTGGCGGACGCCTTTGGCGAGATGGAGGCGCAGGGCGACGCGGTGTTCGCCGCCAGCGCGCCGGTGACGCGCGAGAGTTACCTCAATGCGGAAGTCATGTTTTTCAACGCGCTCAAGTCGCTCGACACCTTGATGGAGTCCGACCATCGCGAGCTTCAGGACGAGGCGAAGCGCGTGTCGGAGTTTGCGCGCGTGGGCACGCGCGTGCTGGCCGCGGCCATCGCGGCGGGCATCGCGCTTTCCCTCTGGCTCGGCTGGCGCCTGGCGCGCTCCATCCTCCGGCCCATCCAATCGCTCACGCTCTCGGCGCGCGCGTTCGGCGACGGCAACCTCGACCGCGACGTGCCCGTCACCTCGCGCGACGAACTCGGCGAACTCGCGCGCACCTTCAACGCCATGGCCGCGAAACTCCGCGCCTACCGCGACGCGATGACCGCGCGCGTCGTCCGCGCCCAGCGCACGATGGAGGCCACGCTCACCTCCACGCCCGACCCGCTGTTTGTCATCGCGCGCGACGGCGCCATCGAGCTTCGCAATCCCGCCGCCGAGGCGCTCGCCGCGTCGCCGGAATTCGCGGACGGGTTTCCCGAGCCGCTGGGCGCGCGCCTCCAGGAAGTGCTCGGGACGGGAGCGCATTTCCTGCCGTCCGATTACACCCATGCCGTCATGGCGCGCGTCGGGAACGACGAGCGGTTTTACCTGCCGCGCATCCTCGCCATCGGCGACGAGCTGACCGGTTTCGGCGGGGCGGCGATGATTCTGCAAGACGTGACCAAGTTCCGCCTGCTCGACGACGCGAAAAACAACCTCGTCGGCACCGTGAGCCACGAACTCAAGTCGCCGCTCACCAGCCTGCGCATGGCGGTGTATCTGCTGCTCGAACAAAAAATCGGCGGGCTTTCGCCGCGCCAGCGCGACCTGCTCGAAACCGCGCGCGACGACGCCGACCGCCTGCTGCGCATCCTCAACGACATCCTCGACCTCTCGCGCATCGAGAGCGGAAGCGCCGCGCTCAGCCGCCGCGACACGCCCGTGCGCGCGTTGCTCGCCGAGATGGCGCGCGAAATGAAGCCCCTCGTCGATGATGCCGGGCAACGCATCGCCATCGAGGTGGACGAGGCCGTCACCAACGTGTTTCTCGACCCCGAGCGCATCCGGCACGTGTTTGTCAACCTGCTCGGCAACGCGTCCAAATATTCGCCCGAGGGCGGCGTCATCACGCTCTACGCGCGCCCGGAGGGTGACGGCAGCGTGCGTTTCGGCGTGCGCGACCAAGGGGCGGGCATTCCGGGGAGCGAGGTGCCGTATGTGTTTGAAAAATTCTACCGCGTGCCCGGCCAGGCGCGCAAAGGCGCCGGCCTCGGCCTGGCCATTGCGCGTGAAATCGTGCTGGCCCACGGCGGTTTCATTGCCTGCGCCAGCAAAGTGGGCGAGGGGAGCGATTTCCATTTCCATCTGCCCGTGGCCGCGCCGTGACAGCCGCGCCGGGAGGGAGAGGCGGAAGATGCGGAAGGGGCGGGAAAGGCGGGAGAGGCGGGAGGGAATCCTCGGGAATGGGTATAACATCAGTTTCATTATCCAGAGCCTTCTCTATTTTACCTTCATTTCCTTGGTTTCCTTCTGTTCAAAAATGGATTTCCAGAACCTCCCTTGAATGCCGGATAGCCCTTATACCCTTTTCCAATGAACAGGACCCTTTAGAAGCAGAGCCATGTAGGGGCTTCGCTTGCGAAGCCCGTTGCTGGAGCACGGCCTTTGCGGGAGCACGGCCATCAAGCCGGGCTTCGCAAGCGAAGCCCCTGCATGGCCCTGCTTCTAAAGTGCACTTTTCACTGGGAAAGGGTATAAGAGAATGATTCTATAAACACCCATCCCTATGTCCAAGACCCTATTCCAACGCATCATCGACCGAGAGATTCCCGCGAAAA
>JAIRTK010000564.1 GCA_031254955.1 Opitutaceae bacterium | reverse complement strand
GAAGACCGTTCCGATACCTCCCTGCCGCCTTGGGCCATTTTTTAATATGCCTCGGATTTTGCATCACGGCGAAAACAGGGTTTCTAAACAAGTCTATTATAAAACAAACAGATGCTTGTTTTCATACCCATTCCCAATGAAAATCACTCTTTTGCAGGGGCGTCGCTTGCGACGCCCGGCTTGATAACCGTGCACCAGCAACGGCTGTGCACCAGCAAAGGCCGTGCTCCAGCAACGGGCTTCGCAAGCGAAGCCCCTACATTGGCTCTGCTTCTAAAATGTCATGTTCACTGGGAATGGGTATCATGCTTTTCTTCGCACCCTTCGCGTCCTTCGCGGTTATTTTTGGCTCCTCCCTTGAACATTCCGCCGCCCATCACCCCGCCCCGCCTCCCATCACCCTGCGCCACCCCGCCGCCCCGTTCACAACAGCGCGCCGATTTGCTCGAAATACAGGTCCACCCAACGGTGCAGCACGAGGAAATGCAGCAGCGCGCCCGCCGCCAGCATCGGGCCGTAGGGCACGTGCGCGCCCATGCCGATCTCGGCGGGCTTGTCGCCGGGTTCGAGCGCCTTGACCCGCACTTTCCGCCCGCGGAGCTTTCCCCACGCGAGCGCGAGCACGAACCACGCCGAGCCGAGCAGCGCGCCGCCGAAAATCGCCACCACCGCCCCCTGCCAGCCGCAAAACGCCCCGATCGCGCCGAGGAATTTCACGTCGCCAAACCCCATCGCCTCCTTCCGCAAAACCGCCTCCGCGATGAGCGCGATCCACAGGATGAGCGCCGAGCCGATGAGCAGGCCCTTGAGCGCGATGACGCCGGAGCGCAACGCCGCGACGATAAAAATCTCGTGCGCCTGCCCGTGCAGCGACGGCACCGCGCACGCCAGAATCACGCCGGCCACGCCGAGCCAGAGAGTGAACACGTCGGGGATTTCAAAGTGATCCAAGTCAATGAACGTGGCGCAGACCAGCGCGCTCACAAAAAGCATCCCGCAAAACGCCTTGCCCGGCGCGAACAGGAGCCAGCAGGCCAGAAACAACAACGCCGTGAGCGCCTCGACAGCCGGGTAACGGAACGAATAAGGCCGCCCGCAGCAGCGCGCCCGCCCGCGCAGGATGAACCAGCTCAGGACCGGGATGTTGTCGAACCACGCGATGGGTTTCCCGCACGCGCAATGCGAGCCGGGCCGCACCACGGATTTCCCGTCCGGGATGCGGTGGATGCAGACATTTAGAAAACTGCCGACGCACGCCCCGAGCAGGAAAACCGCCGCCGGGAAAAACCACGGCATGGAAGAGGAAAGGGTGGCGTAAAGGGAACTCATGGTGCGAATGCCTGCGTTGCCCCAAATGACGGCGTTTCCCAGGACGGTTGTCAAAGTCCGAAAAAAGCCTCCCGCCTCCTAAAAAAAATCGTTCTTCGTTCCTCGTTCTTCGTTCTCGTTCTCTCTTCCAAAAATGTTTCGAGAACGAGAAACAAGAAACAAGAAACGAGAAACGAGAACGAAGAACGAAAAACGAGAACAATCCCAAGACGACCATCCTGGCATTTTTCCATTGGCGAAAACGCGCGCGCTTGGTCTAACTGGCGGCCTGCCGTGATGACCAAGAAAAAATCCGCCGCCTCGCCCGTTGCCCTGAAACCCGTCGCCCCCCACAGGAGCGCGGGCATTCCTGCCCGCGATGACACGGGCCAAAATACCCGCGCCCCCGTTTCTCCCAACACCCCCGCCCCCCCCACTTCTCCCTCCATCGCCATTTCTCCAGCCCCCCCCGCCACGAATCCCAACGTGCTCGCCGAGCGCTACGCCACGCCCGCGCAGAAGGCCATCTGGTCGCCCGCCGGACGCATCGGCATCGAACGCGATTTCTGGATCGCCGTGATGAAGGCCCAGCGCGACCTCGGCGTCGCGATCCCCGCGCAAGCCATCGCCGACTACGAACGCGTGAAAAACGACATCAACCTCGCCCGCATCGCGGAACGCGAACGCCTCACCCTGCACGACGTGAAAGCGCGCATCGAAGAATTTTCCGGGCTGGCGGGGCACGAGTGCATCCACTTGGGCCTGACCAGCCGCGACCTCACCGAAAACGTCGAACAACTCCAAGTGCACCGCTCGCTCGGCGTCGTGCGCATGAAAGCCGCCGCCGCCCTCCTCGCGCTGGCGAAACAGGCGCGCGCGCACCGCTCGCTCATGCTCACCGGCCGCACGCACAACGTCCCCGCGCAACCCACGACACTCGGCAAGCGCCTCGCCATGTTCGGGCAGGAACTGCTGGCCGCGTTCACGCGCATCGACGAACTTGCGGCGCGCTATCCCGTGCGCGGCCTGAAAGGCGCGGTCGGCACGCAGCTCGACCAACTCACGCTCCTCGGCGGCAGCACGGCCAAAGTCGCGAAACTGGAAACGCGCGTGGTGAAACACCTCGGCTTCAAAACCCCGCTCTTCGCGGTCGGACAGGTTTACCCGCGCTCGCTCGACTTCGAAGTCGTCTCGGCGCTGCACCAACTCGCCGCCGCCCCCGCGAGTTTCGCCACCACCCTGCGCCTCATGGCCGGACAAGGCCTGCTCACCGAAGGCTTCCAGCGAGGCCAAGTCGGCTCGTCCGCCATGCCGCACAAAGTCAACGCGCGCAACTGCGAACGCATCTGCGGCTTTGCGACGATTCTCAGCGGCCACGTGACGATGACCGGCGCGCTCGCCGGGCACCAGTGGAACGAAGGCGACGTGTCCTGCTCGGTCGTGCGCCGCGTGGCGCTGCCGGACGCGTTTTTCGCCATCGACGGCCTGCTCGAAACCTGCCTCACCGTGCTGCGACAAATGGAAATCTTCCCGGCGGCCATCGCGGCGGAAAACACCCGCAACCTCCCCTTCCTCGCCACGACCACGATCCTCATGGAAGCCGTCAAAGCCGGCGCGGGCCGCGAGACCGCGCACGAAGCGATCAAGGAACACGCGCTCGCCGCCGCCAAGGCGATGCGCTCGGGCGGCGACGCCGACCTCGTTGGCCGCCTCGCCGGCGACGCGCGCCTGAACCTCACGCGCGCCAAACTCGAAACGATCCTCTCCGAAAGCAGCCGTTTCGTCGGCGCGGCCCCTCGGCAAGTGGACCGATTCGTCGCCGCCGCGCGCCGCGCCGCCGCCAAAGTGAAAGGCGCCGCAAGCTACCAACCGGGCCGCCTGCTATGACGCCGCCGGCTCCTCCCAAAACATATTTCGCCGCCACCCCCCGAAAGACCTTTCAAGAGACAAATCAAAACGAATTGAAAATCGCTTAAAATCCCTCCCCAAAAATCCCCCCTCTCCTGTTCCCATGAACACCGCGCGCATCAAGATTGGCGAGCAATTCATTTTTGACCTGTCTCTCATTAAGAGTCCGAACCCCACCCTGCTCCGTCTGCGCGCGCTGAAAACGACAAAAAACGACAAAAGGGGTCAATCCGAGACTTGCAAACAAAGGAGACCCAAAGGGGGCAATCCGTAACAAAAAACCTAATTTTCCATAAAACAAAATAACCCAAAACCTGTATGCATGATTCGTCGCCATCACTTTAATGCGCTCCACAATCAATACATCTCGGATTGCCCCCTTTTGGCCTCCCCAGAGAACCGGCGGCGTGCCCATCCGCTGGCTTGCAGCGCACCTGCACATGGG
>JAIRTK010000272.1 GCA_031254955.1 Opitutaceae bacterium | reverse complement strand
ACCGCAAACGCCCCCCGCCCCAACCCACCCCCGCCCCCGCACAAAAAAACGAGAACCCTTTATCAGTCCCCAAAAAAGACGCCCCCGCCCCACTCGCTTTTACCCAGAAAAATTTCCTCCCCAAAACAAAACCCTTGAAAAACCGCCGTCCGCCCCCTAACCGCCTGCCCCTTACATGAAGTCACTCATCATTGCGGAAAAACCGTCCGTGGCCGCCGACCTTGCGCGCGCGCTCGGCAAAATCCCGAAGAAAGGCGACCACTACGAAAACGACGCATACGTCATCGCGGCGGCAGTCGGCCACCTCGTCGAACTGCTCATGCCCGAAGATATCGACAAGAAAAAATACGGCTTCTGGCGCCTTGAAACCCTCCCCATCATCCCCGGAAAATTTGAACTCAAACCCATCGCCGAATCCAAAGACCGGTTCGCCCAACTCAAAAAACTCCTCGCCCGCAAAGACATCGACCAAGTCATCAACGCCTGCGACGCCGGACGCGAAGGCGAGCTAATCTTCACCTACATCTACCAACTCGCCAAATCCAGACTCCCCATCAAACGCGCCTGGATGCAGACCATGACCGCCGAAGGCATCCGCGCCGCCTTTGCCAACCTCCGCGACGGCAGCCAGATGACCGGCCTCGCCGACGCCGCCCGCTGCCGCTCCGAAAGCGACTGGCTCATCGGCATCAACGGCACCCGCGCCCTCACCAAACGCATGTTCGGCTCCCGCGCCGGCAACGTCGCCTCCGTTGGCCGCGTGCAAACCCCCACACTCGCCATCGTCGTCGCCCGCGAACTCGAAATCCGCGACTTCACCCCCCGCGCCTACCACCGCCTCACCGCCACCTTCACCATCACCAACGGCAACTACGAAGGCACCTACCAACGCCCCGGCTTCAAGAAAAACACCCTCCCCGACGGCCAACCCGACGAACACGACCGCGCCGACCGCATCTGGGACCCCGCCGCCGCCACCGCGCTCCTCGCCGAATGCCGCGCCGCCGCCACCGCCACCATCACCGAAGAAAAAAAAGCCGCCACGCAAATCGCCCCCCGCCTCTACGACCTCACCACACTCCAACGCGAAGCCAACAACCGCCTCGCCCTCTCCGCCCGCCGCACCCTCCAAATCGCGCAAGCCCTCTACGAAAAACACAAACTAATCACCTACCCGCGCACCGACTCCCGCGCGCTCCCCGAAGACTACCTCCCCGTCTGCCGCACCGTCCTCGCCGCCCTCCCCGGCGCCCTCGCCCCGCACGCCCGCCGCGTCCTCGACTCCGGCTGGCTCCGGCCCGACAAACGCATCTTCAACAACGCGCAAATCAGCGACCACTTCGCCATCATCCCCACCGGCGCGGAACCCCGCAAACTCGACGACCTCGAAACCAAAATCTTCGACATGATCGCCCGCCGCTTCGTCGCCATATTCCACCCCGCCGCCGAATTCGACATCACCACCCGCCACACCACCATCGCCGAAAAACACCGCTTCAAAACCGAAGGCAAAGTCCTCACCTCCCCCGGCTGGCTCGCCGTTTACGGACGCACCAGCGTGGACGAAGAACCGGAAACCAAACCCACCGGCCCCGGCCAGCCCAAAACCGGGACCCCCCCCGAACAAAACGAAAAACCCGCCCCACCGAAAACACCCCCGGCCCTCCCCGCCCTGGCCCCCGCCGACTACCCCCCCCCCACCGCACACCCCCCGCCGCACACCGCCATCGCCCAAGTCACCGGCACGCGCCTCCACGCCGAAACCACCAAGCCCCCCCCCCGCTACACCGAAGCCACACTCCTCTCCGCCATGGAAGGCGCGGGCAAACTCGTCGAAGACGAAGACCTGGCCGACGCCATGAAAGAACGCGGACTCGGCACCCCCGCCACCCGCGCCGAAACCATCGACGGCCTCATTTACCAAAAATACATGGAACGCAACGGCCGCGAACTCGCCCCCACGCCCAAAGCCGAATCCCTCCTCGAATTCCTCGCCGCCGTCCGCGCCGAAACCCTCACCAAACCCGACATGACCGGCGAATGGGAATACAAACTCCGCCGCATGGAACACGACCACTTTTCCCGCGACCAATTCATGCGCGAAATCATCGAAGTCACCAAAGGCATCGTCGAACGCACCAAAACCTACGAAGAAGACGACTCCGCCGCGCGCCTCACCGACATCATCTCCCCCACCGACCAAAAACCCCTGCGCGAAACCCTCCGCGCCTACAAATCCGAAGACGGCGCCCTCGTCATCTACAAAGTCATCACCGGCCGGAAAATCGAAGAAGACGAAGTCCGCCGCCTTGTCGCCGACGGCGAAATCGGCCCCCTCGACGGCTTCGTCTCCCCGCGCACCGGCAACCGCTTCCCCGCCAAACTCCGCCTCGCCTCCGACCCCAAGGACGAAACCAGAAAAAAAGTCGAACTCGACTTCGGCAACAAAACCGACCTCGCCCTCCTCGCCCCCATCTGGACCGACCCCGCCACCGGCGCCGAACTCTGCGAAGCCCCGACCAACTACATCCTCCGCGAACGCGACCCCGCCGCCGCCGCCGGCTGGAAACAAACCTTCTCCGTCGGACGCCTCATGTGCCAGAAACCCATCGCCCCCGAGCAAGCCATCCAACTCGTCACCACCGGCAAAACCGGCCTCATCCAAGGCTTCATCTCCAAACGCGGACGCCCCTTCGACGCGCACCTCATCCGCAAAGGCGCGCGCATCGCCTGGGAATTCCCCCCCCGCGCGCCGAAAACCGGCAAGGACGGCAAACCCGCCGAACGAAAAACGAAACCCGCCCCCGACCTCGCCAAGGCGGAAAACCTCGGCGCAAGCCGGCTGCACCCCGAAGGCACGCTCTATAAAACCGACGACGCCTATATCGTCGCCAAACCCGACGCCGCCGACGCGCCCCGCATCATATTCGAAGTCAAGCGCACCCTCTGCCAGAAAGCCCTCCCCGAATCCGAAATCCGCCAACTCCTCACCGACGGCAAAACAAACCTGCTCGAAGGCTTCATCTCCAAACGAGGCACCCCCTTCAACGCCTACCTGGTGCTCTCCAAAGACAAAAAGAAAGCCGACTTCGAATTCCCCCCGAGATGAGTGTTGCAATCTGTTGTTTTGCGACCCGGCAAAGCCGAACCGCAAAACAACATCTTGACCAACAATGAAAAAGACGCTGTGCCTCCGTCTTGCATAAACCCAAAAGACCAACCTGAGCCAAGCCTAATAATACTGCTATGCCCTTTCCCAATAAAAACTACCCTTTAGAAGCAGAGCCATGTAGGGGCTTCGCTTGCGAAGCCCGTTGCAGGAGCACGGCCTTTGCAGGAGCACGGTTATCAAGCCGGGCGTCGCAAGCGACGCCCCTTCAAAAGAGTGATTTCCATTGGGAATGGGTATAACAGAAAGGTAGCTCATCCCCGCATCCCCTCTTTTCTCTTTCCTCTTG
>JAIRTK010000191.1 GCA_031254955.1 Opitutaceae bacterium | reverse complement strand
GAGAAAGGGTATTATTTCGTTTGGTTTGATTCGTCAAACTAATCTTATGACGACACTCTCCTAGGCGCGACCTACGGAGAGGACACTGAGCGCGACTCACAGGGGCACGGAGACCCTGCCTGAATAGGTCTTTGCTCTGTGCGCTCTCCGTGTCGGCACGCTGTGTCCTCTGTGCCGGTGTTCTGTCTCCTCCGTGCCGGCGCTCTGTGTTGCTTGCAGGACAACTGGCCAAGATCCGTGAAGTCGCTCGGTGTCACAACAGACTGCATGGGCCTTTTTGCGTTTTTGCGTGGGGGTATTGTGTCAGGCACGTTAAAAGCAGCGCCCCATGCGGACGCGGTGTTTTTTGAAATGCTCTATTGCCTCGCCCTCCATTTTTGCGAGGCTCGCGGCGTGATTTCCTCGGTTGCCATTCGGAATTTTCGGGCGCTGCGAAACGCGCGGCTGGAGCTGCGGCCTTTCAACCTCATCATCGGACCCAACGGCTCGGGCAAGACGAGCTTGATCGACGGCCTCATGCGCCTGCGCGCGCTCGCCCGGCTGCCCTTGCGCGGAAACGCCGAGGAGGAGCACGAGGCGCCGGGCGGCCCCGAGGTGACGTTTCATTTCACGCCGCCGCACGACGCGCTGGAGGTCGTGATGAGCGGCGCGCCGGCCACTCCATGCGACTCCCTGCACGTGCTCCCGCTGGCGTCGGGCGAGGGCGCGGACGATTGGGCAGGGTTGCGCGCGCAACTGGCGCGCATGCGCTCGTATGTGTTTGACCACCGCGCGCTGGCGTCGCGCAGCCCTTCGCGCGACGGCGGGGAATTGATGGCGAACGGCGCCAATCTCGCCGCCGTGCTTGCCACGATGCAGATGCACTCGCCGGAGACGTTCGGGGAATTGCGCGCGGAACTTTGCCGCATCCTGCCCGAATACGACGATGTGCGCTGGGACCTCGGGCGGGACGGCACCGCCTCGGTCGGGCTGCACCTCGCGGAAACCGGCGAACTCATCCCCGCCGACCAGCTCTCGCAAGGCACGCTCTATCTGCTCGCCATCCTTGCGCTCGCGTTTGAGCCGGAGCCGCCGTCCCTCGTGTGCGTCGAGGAAATCGACCGCGGCTTTCACCCGCGATTGCTGCGCGAGGTGCGCGACGTGCTCTACCGGCTCAGCCATCCGGAATCGCGGGGACTCGGGCGCGCGCCGGTGCAGGTCATCGCGACCTCGCATTCGCCCTACCTGCTCGACCTTTTCAAGGAGCACCCGGAGGAGGTGGTTGTCTCGGAAAAGGACGGCGCCTTCGCGCGCTTCTGGCGGTTGTCCGAGCGCGGGGACTTGGACGAGTTGCTCGAGGAAGGCTCGCTGGGCGACATGTGGTTCGCCGGCATCCTCGGCGGCGTGCCGCAGGAAAGGGAATCCGGCCCGCCCGGCGCCGCCGAACAATGATGAAGCTGGCCATTCTCAGCGAATCCCCTGCCGACGAGGCGGTGGCGCAGGTGCTGGTCGAGGCCGTGTTGCGGCAGCCGGTGGCCGTCGTCAAGCCCTCGCTGCGCGCGCGCGGCTGGCCGTCGGTCGCGCAGGTGCTGCCCTCCGTCATCCGCCATCTCCATTTCCACACCGACGCCGACGGCCTGGTCGTCGTGGTCGATGCGGACGACTCGGTGCTGCACACGCCGCCGCACGACGCGCCCGGCAGCTACCATCCGCGTTGCCGCATGTGCCAGCTTCGCGGCATTTTTCGCAAAACCACCAAAAACCTGCCGCCCGCGCACGGGCGCGCGCGGTTGCTGCGCGGCGTGGGCATCGCGGTCCCGGCGATGGAGGCGTGGTGCCTGTGCGGGCGCGACGAACGGGTCACGGAAGCCGCCTGGGCCGCGGGCCAGCACGCCGGCGCGCCGCCCTACACGCGCAAGGAACTCAAAACCCGCGTTTACGGCACCGACCGCCCGACCCTCGCGCACGAGACCGAGGTGGCGCTGGCGGCAGTGCGGCGGCACCGGCACGACACCCGCCGCCTGGAATACGATTTCCCAGGCTTCGCGGCCCTGGCGTCTGACTTGCGCTCGTGGCAAGAGTCGTTAACCAGTATCGCCTCCTTTTCAAAATAACCCCCTCGCGCATGTCATCCACCTCCCACCGTCGGACTTACCTCCCGTGGCTGCTTGAGTTGTTTTTGCTGCCGTCGCTCCGGCTGTTTTACCGCGTCCGCGCGCTTCACGCCGCGCGCGTCCCGAAACGCGGCGGCGTGCTGCTGGTGGCGAATCACCTCTCGTTCATGGACCTCGCCGTGCTGCAACTCGCCTGCCCCCGGCGCATCCGCTTCCTCGGCATGGCGGGGCTTAACCAAAACTGGTTCTTCAACTGGTTCTACGAAATCACCGGCACCATCATCGTCTCGCCGCAAAACAGCATCGACAGCATGCGCCGCATCACGCAGGCGCTTGAGGCGGGCGAAGTCGTGCTCCTCTTCCCCGAAGGCGGCGTGTCGCGCACCGGCGAACTGATGAAACTCCAACGCGGCTTCGAACTCGTGGCCCGCCGCGCCGGCGTGCCCGTGCAACCGGTGGCGCACGACGGCCTCTGGGGCTCGCTGTTCTCCTTCTCCGACAACCGCTACCTCTTCAAGTCCCCCCGCCTGAAACGCACGCCCGTGTGCGTCTGCTTCGGCCACCCCATCCCGCCCGGCGAAGCCGACCCCGCGCGCGTGCGCCAAAACTTGCTCGACCTCGGCGAAGAAGCCTTTCGCCGGCGCGACGTGCTCAACCGGCACCTGGGTCGCGAAGTGCTCCGCGCCCTCGCCAAACGCCTCCGCCAAGTCCAGTTCATCGACCGGACGGGCGAACGCGCCGAAGTCAGCTCGCTCAAACTCGTCGGCGCCGCCTGCGCGCTCGCCGGACGCATTCGCCAAACCATCCCCGAACACCGCGTCGGCATCGTGCTCCCGCCCGGCGCCGGCGCCACCATCGCCAACCTCGCCGTCCTCGTCGCGGGCAAAGTCCCCGTCAACCTGAACTTCACCGCCGGACGCGCCGCCACCGAAGCAAGCATGCGCATCGGCGAGATCAAAACCATCCTCACCGCCGCGGCCATGCGGGAACGCCTGCCCCACTTCCCCTGGCCCGCCGCCACCCTCGACCTGAAGGAAGAAATCGCCGCCACCGGCAAACGCACCATCCTCCTCTGGATGCTCCTGGCCTGGCTGCTGCCCAACCAACTCCTGCCCGTCCTGCGCGGCGTGCCCCGGCATGGCGGCGACGAGGAAGCCGGCCTGCTCTTCACCAGCGGCACCGCCGGCGAACCGAAAGGCGTCGTGCTCACGCACCGCAACATCCTGGCCAACTGCTGGCAAATCTCCTCCACCTCCATCCTCCCCCCCTCCTCCGTGGTGCTCGCCTGCCTGCCGCTTTTCCACGGCTTCGGCTTCACCGTCACCCTCTGGTACATGATCCTGCGCGGCTGCCGCACCATCACCGTCCCAAACGCGCTCGACTCGCGCAAAATCGTGGACTCCATCCGCGAGGAAGCCATCACCGTGCTCATCGGCGCGCCCGCGTTCCTGCGCCCCCTGCTCAAACGCGCCGAACCCGGCGAACTGCGCACGCTGGAACTCGTCGTCTCCGGCGCGGAAAAAATGCCGATGGACATGTATAACGCCTTCGTGGACCAATTCCACATCGAAGTGATGCAAGGCTACGGCCTCACGGAAACCACCCCCGTGACCAACGTCAACCAGCACCACCCCCCCGCCATCACCGAGACCGCCGAGTTCCAAGTCGGCAAACGCCTCGGCTCCGTCGGACGCATGCTGCCCGGCCTCACCGCGCGTATTGTGAATCCGGATACGATGGAGGAAATCCCCGCCACCCAGACCGGCATGCTCCTCTTCCGCGGCGCCAACGTCTTCGGCGGCTACCTGAAAGACCCTGAGAAAACCCGCGCCGCCTTTCACCACGGCTGGTTCATCACCGGCGACCTCGCGCGCTTCGACGAAGACGGCTTCCTCTACATCGAAGGCCGCCTCTCGCGCTTCTCCAAAATCGGCGGCGAGATGGTCCCGCACGGCACCATCGAACAAACCATCATCGACGTGTTTGACCTCGACGAAAACGAAGAAGGCGCGACCCTCGCGATCATCGGCGTGCCCGATCCCGGCAAAGGCGAAGCGCTCGTGCTCCTCACCTCGCGCCCCGGCCTCACCCCGGAAGCGCTGCGCGCGAAGCTCACCGAAGCCGGGCTGGCCAACCTCTGGATCCCCCGCATCGTCATCCAGACCGGCAAAGTCCCGATGCTCGGCACCGGCAAACTCGACCTGAAAAACTGCCGCGAACTCGTCCTCCGCGAACTCGAAAGGAGTAGCGAGTAGTGAGTAGTAAGTAGTAAGTGGCGGGCAGGGAGAGAGGCGTAACGGGAGGGAAAGGAGCGCGGGCATTCCTGCCCGCGATATGTAGCTTTAGGTCGATTCAGGTCGATTTATACCCTTTCCCAATCAGATTCCAACTTTAGAGCCTTTCCTGTTTATTTTGTCGCCTTGGAAATGATGGGATGGCGCGGGAGCGCCGGTTATCCTGTGCCTGCAATCCTGTTTTCCCCTCCGCGCAGAAGCGGCACTACAGAGCCTCCGTGAAGAAACCCCCACGCGCGGCGAAAGGCGGCGGTGATCGCATGATACCGTTTCTCACTCAAACCTATAAAACCCTTTCCCAGTGAAAGTACACTTTAGAAGCAGAGCCATGTAGGGGCTTCGCTTGCGAAGCCCGTTGCTGGTGCACGGCCGTTGCAGGAGCACGGCTATCAAGCCTGGCGTCGCAAGCGACGCCCCTGCAAAAGAGTGATTTTCATTGGGTATGGGTCTTAGCTCGATTTAAATCGAGACGAGTCGATGTAAATCGGGTTTTAACCAAGGGTATTAATCGGACTCAGGC
>JAIRTK010000107.1 GCA_031254955.1 Opitutaceae bacterium | reverse complement strand
TGACGTTTTTTGGGTTTGCTGCGTGTTAAGAGCTTGAGGGATGAAAACTGATTCATGTGAAGAAACTTGGCGAACAGATGCAGAGTGATTCAACTCAAAAAATCAACAATACTCCCCCTAGCCCCTTTGGCTTGCCTTCAGAGAACGCAGGCAACGAAGAGAACGCAGAACAACCAAGGGCGCTTAGGGTTCACTCCTGTTTACTTTTCTGGTTCCTCGCTATTTTGAATGGATTTTACAACGCGCGTCCGTGGAGCGGAGGCAGCGGTTGGCGTATCAGCCCCGGAGGGGCGGCAGCGGCGTCCGCCTGCTTGTTTGCCCCTCGCCGCATCCCATGCTGCCGCCCCTTCAGGGCTTGGGTTCAAACCCACCGCAAACCGTGGGTTCCTCGCTGCGCTCGTCACCCACGGCTAAGGGCTTGTCGCCCCTCCGGGGCTGGAAATGCGAGCCGCCATTGCACCCGCACACCCGTAGGGCCTGACCTTGTGTCAGGCCGCACCTGCCGCCCCTCCGGGCTTTGCTGTCTCATCGTAAAGAGCGGGGAACCTGCAGAGGAGGCAGGGAGGCCTCTCCGGGGCCTCCGTCGAAGTGGAGAAGGCGGTTTGATATTTCATGGGGAAATCGCGGCACCTTTGGGAAATCGGGGCGTCTTGGGGAAATCGCGGCGTTGTCGCGGAGGCCTCGGAGAGGCCTACCTGCCTCCTTCGGATATGCGTTACCGTCCTCTTGCGGGCGCATTGGCTGGATGAGAGGGCATTGGCTGGATGGAGAGGATGAAGGCGTCTGGCCCGCATGAAATGGATGGCTCGGAGGGAGGCGGGGCGGGAAGGGGATTGTCCGGCTTTTTTTTGGTCGGGGGTTTCGGTGGAGAGAACGAGAAGGAAAACGAGAATGAGAACGAACAAGGGGGCGATTTTTTGTGAAAAATTCCCCTGCATTTGCATGCGCGGCGTGATTGTGTGGCGGGCGATTATGGAAGTGGTTTTTCTCGGCACCGGCACCTCGCAGGGCGTTCCCATGATCGCGTGCGACTGCGCGGTCTGCACCTCGCCCGACCCGCGCGACAAACGCACGCGTTGCAGCATCCACGTGGTCATGGACGGGCTGCACGTGCAGGTGGACGCCGGGCAGGACTTTCGCATCCAGTGCCTGCGCGAAAACATCCGGCGGGCGGACTGCTTCATCCTCACGCACGGGCACGCGGACCATGTCCTCGGCATGGACGATTTGCGGCGTTTTTGCGACTTGCTGGGCGGAAACGCGCTGACCGTTTACTCGACGGAGGAGGGCATTGCCCGCGTGCGGGAGATTTACCCTTACACGCTCAACGGCCGTCCGGTGGCGCCCGGTTACGCGGCGTTCGATTTGCGGAAAATGCCGGCACGGCTGGAGCTGGAGCAGGGCAGCATCGAGTCGGCGCCGTTGCCGCACGGCGCGCTCCAGACGCTCGGGTTGGTGTTCACGGAGCGGAGCAGCGGGCGGAAATTCGTTTATTACACCGACTGCAAATCGGTGCCGCGCGAGGCGGTGGAACTGGCGCGCGGCGCCGACGTGGCGGTGCTGGACGGGTTGCGCCCCGAGCCGCACGCGTCGCACATGACAATCGGCGAGGCGGTGGAGGTCTCCAGGGAAATCGGCGCGCCACGGACTTTGCTCACGCATCTCACCCACCTGACCGGCCACGAGGAACTGAGTCGCGGCCTGCCCGCGGGCGTGGAGCCGGCGCATGACGGGCTGCGGATATGGGTGTAGGGAATGCGGAATGCGGAATGTAGACCGCAATCCGCAATCCGCATTTCGCATTCCGAAATCGGCAGTCCTTTCACTCCACCGTCAGGGCGGTGCTGGCGCTGTGGCTGTTGTATTCGGGGGCATACATGCACTGGATTTCGGCGAGGCCGCTTTCGTAGGCGCCGCGAAGTTGCACGCGTATCGGATATTCGAATACATGCGTGCCGCGCGGGAGCCGGTCGATGAAGAAGTGCGCGGCGGTGTCGCGGGTGCTTTCGTAATACCCGAGGCCGTTGCGCCAGCGGTGGCCGCTGAGGACGTTGACCGGCTCGGTGCCGCTGCCGCGCTGGTCTTTCAGGTGCACGAACTCCATGTCGCGGTCGGTGCGCAGTTCAAGGCGGACGACCAGCGTGTCGCCGGGGTTGAGCGTGGCGGCGGTCAACGGGACGAGCGTGGGGCCGGCGGCGGTGCGGGTTTGTTTCCAGATGGATTTTTTCAGCGTGAGCGGCGTGCCTTCGTGCGGGGTGATTTTGTCGATGGACTGAAAATACTGCCATGTGACACTGCCCCACGCGGGGCCGGCGTCGGTTTTCGTGACGGTGATTTTTTCGCCCATCGCCGGGGTGACGAGGGCGCCGGGAATGCGTTCGCTGTAATAGCCGGTGCCCGGCTCGGCTTGGGCGATGGCGCGGGCGGGGCGCGGGGCGCGGGATGGTTGGGTGGCACGGGCGGGACGGTCGTGTTGGGTTTCGGACGCGGGCGGGGCGCTCATGACGTTTTCTGGGGCGCGGACATGCTTGTCCGCGATGTCGCGGGCAGGAATGCCCGCGCTCCTGTCCACGGGCGGGGCGCCCGTGCCACCCGGCGTCGTGCCACTCGGCGCCGTGCCACTGGATTCTGTGACATTCGAGTCGTCGCCGAGCGTGACGGTCACGAGGGCGTCGCTGGCGAGTTTGTCGGCGCCGCGCAGGAGGAGGGCGTAAACGGCGTCGGCGGTGGCCTTGGTGCTGGGCCATGCCTGGGTTTGTTTTTGTTTGAGCAGCCAGAGTTGGAGATCGGCGACGGCTTGGGGGGCGCGCGCGACTTCGTCGAAGACTTCGATCATGAGCGCTTGCGTCTCGATGGGGGCCTGCCACCAGAACCAGCCGCGGTCGGTGTCGGCCCACCACATGCCAAGCTCGGGGTCGGTCTTGGCGCGCTGCCTGAGCGAGGCGACGATGGCGAGGGCTGTATCCGAATCTTCACTACGCGCGAGGGCCAGGGCGGCGTGGCCTTGCGACTGGCGCGGGAGTCGCGGCCAATGGGCGCGGGTCTGCGCGGCGAAGAAGTCGTAGGCGGCGCGGGCGTCGGCGGGGACGGGGATTTGTTTGGCGAAGAAGCTGCGTGTGTAGAGTTGGAAGACATCGGCGGGGTCGAGGTGGCGGGCTTCGGGGTCGAAGTTTTTTTGCGCGAGGAGTTTTGCGTGGCGTTCGGCGAGCCGGGCGTCGAGCGCGGAAAGGGCGCGCTCGAGCATGGCGTCGGCGCGCCGGTCGAGCGGGATGCCGAAATGCCGGAGGCGGGCGAAGCCGGCCACGAGATAACGGGTGATGTAGTCGCTGCCGTTGCCGCCGGGGAACCACGACCAGAGGCCGTCGGCGAGCTGGCGTTCGTCGAGGGTGCGGAGGAGCGAGTCGGTCTGCGCGGCGGCGCGGTTGGTGTCGAAGAGCAGGGCGAGGGCGCGGCGGCGTTCGCTTTCGCGGGTGGCGGCGCGCAGCCAGGGGGTTTCTTCGATGAGTATGGATTTGAGGTCTTCGTTTTTCAGGAGCGGCGAGTCGGTTGCGGGAGTGTTGCGCCATTGCTCGAAGACGCGGGCGATCTTGGGGTCGGAGTTGGCGATGTGCGCGGCGAGGGCGTTGGCGTAGTAGCGGTTGAAGAGTTGCTCGCTGCATTCGTGCGGAAACTCCATGAGCATGGGCAGCGCGAGCACGGCATACCAGGCGGGGTTGGAGGTCATTTGCACGGTGAGGGATTCGTTGCGAAGCGTCGCGTCGGCGGAGGTGGCGGCGAGTTTGTCGAAGCGGAAGGTGCGCGTGCCGGCGTCGCGGATGGGGAGCGCGATGGATTCGGTGACAAGCCGGCGGCGGCTGAGGACGGGCAAAAAGCCTTCTTCGCCGTCGCTGACGGTGGCGGTGGAGGAGGTGGCGTCGGCGGAGGTGGTGGAGGAGGTGGCGGCGTTGACGGAGGTGGCGCTGGCGACGGCTTTGTAGGTGAGGAAGCCTTGGCCGTCGGGGACGGTGATGCGCCATGAAAGCGTCGTCGAGGAATGGGCGGGCAGGGTGAAGGAGCGCGTTGCCGGCGGGACGCCCGCCGTGGTGTCCGTTGTGCCAAGAGCAGCGAAGCCCAAGCCGGACGACACGGGGGCCGTCCCGCCGGAAGAGAGTGTCACCGGCTCCAGCGTGGTGGCGTCGGCGAAGGTGAGCCGGGCGGTGCCGCGTTGGGGAGCGTCGGTCATGTTGGTGAGCTTGACGGTGAACTCGACGGTGTCGCCTTCGCGGAGGAAGCGGGGCGGGTTGGGCTGCACCATGAGGTCCTTGGCGGTGGCGGCGGTGTCGGCGAGCACGGCGGAGCGGAGTTTTTTGTCGTGCGCGAAGCCGAGGAATTTCCAGCGGGTGAGCGCTTCGGGCACGGTGAATTCGATGCGCACGGAGCCGTCGGCATCGGCGAGGAGTTGAGGGAAGAAGAAGGCGGTTTCCTGAAGGTTTTTGCGGGCGGTGACGGTGGAGAGGTCGGGGGCGCTGGCGGCGCCGGGCTGCGCGAAGTCAAGTGAGACACCGGGCATTTGTTTCGAATATTCCCCGGCATTTGCACCGGTCTTATCAATACCGTCAAAAGAGTCCGAGGCAACGACTGCGCCGCCAAGGGTGACTTGCGATGGTGCCGAGAGCGCGGGCGCGGCGACTTTTTGACGGCGTGCTGCTGGTGCCGCTGATACCGAGAATGCACTCAGCACCACAATATCCTCTCCATTTTGGTAAAGGACCAAGTAACGCGGCGTCCAATAGTTGAAGATGTCACCCCAACGGCGACGGGTGGGATTGGCACCCGCTGGGGTATGCAACAGAGGAGTGTTGCTCACCTTGCAGGAGAAGGGGCGCAGTTCGTTCGTCGCCGTCCACGAGGCGTAACCATGATTTTGACGGAAGATGCCGGCGAGGTCGCTCCACGTGTGCGGATAAAACTGGTCGAGCGAGACGTCGTAGAGGGTGGCGGTCAGCTCGGCGGCGGCGCGAGTGGCGTCGGGGCCGGTGATTTTGGCCGTCCATGTCTCGCGTCCGCCGGGGACGAGTTTGGAGTTGAAATGCTCCCACGCGATTTTGAGACGTTTGTTGTCCCAAGGGACGGCGATGTTTTGGGTGCGCGATACGAGGCGGTTGTCGCGGACTTGGAAGACGCGCAGGGTGATGCCACCGCGCATGGACTCGGTGATGGCGATGGGAATTTTTTGCTGGGTGACGCCGGGGTTTGTCCAGAAACGGCGGAGGACTTTTTGGTTTTGCTCGATGCTGACGAGGGCGCGGGCGGTTTCGTAGCCGGCGCTCCAAAGGGCGGTGAGGGTTTCGCCAGGCTGCGCAGTCCAAGCGGAGGCAGCAAGGGAAAGGGCCTCCTTTATCGGATGCGTTTTGGCATCGGGCGCGAGGACGCGGATGTCGATTTGCGCGGTGACGGGTTTGCCGAAACGGTCGGTGGTGGTGACGATGGCGCGGTAGATGCCGGCGGGAAGCGTGACGGTGAGTTCGGCGAGGCCGGTGGCGGCGGCGGTGGTGAAAGTTTGCGTGGCAGCGGGTGTGGATTCGACTGGCCAATCCTGAGAATCGGGGGAGTTGACATCGGGCGCGGGCTTTCCGGTGTTCAAGGCGATGTTGCGGGCGCGGGTGTATGAATACACGCGATGCTCGTCATCAAGCAATGGTTGCGGAACGGCGCGGGGTTGCTGGAGCGCGTGGATGGCAAGGGTGCCGGTGGCGGACTGGGGCGCATCGTCGAGGGTGGCGGTTTTGAGCTTGAAGGTGACAGGCGCTTGCTCGGTGAGCCAGTCGCCCTCGACGGTGACATCGGCGCGGAGCGCGGTGTAGCCGACGGAGACGACGCGGCTGGCGGTGCGTGTCTCGCCGGCGGTGTCGGTGACTTCGGCGGTGACGGCGTAGTCGAAAACGGGTTCATTTTCCGGGTCGGCAGCCTTGTCGGGAAGCGCGGCGAAGGTGATAGCGAACTTGCCGTCGGCGGCGGTAACGGCGGTGCCGTGCGCGATTTCGCGATCGGTTGCCGTGGGGCGAAACCACCAGCACCAGGCGGGCCAGCGGACGAGGCGGCGCACACGCCATGCGACTTTGGCGCCGTCGATGGGCGCGCCCGTGTAGGCGGTGGCGGCGCCGGTAAGCGTGACGGTGTCGTTGAGCTTGGGCGCGGGGGCGGGGGGCGGAAGCGCAACCTCGAACTTGGGGCGTTTGTATTCCTCGACGCGAAGGAACGTGCCGCCTTCGCTTTTATTGGTGGTGTAAAGGCGATAGTGTCCGGTGAGGCGTCCGACGGGGACGGTGAAGCTGCCGGTGATGGAGCCGTAATCGTTGGTGCGAAGCTCGGCACGGGCGGCTTCCTTGCCATTAGGATCGTCGAGGACGACGGTCACGCGGCGATTGGAAAGAGGTTTGCCGCTGTCGCGCTCGGAATTGATGCGGAGGAGGACGGCCTTGAACTGTATCGTCTGGCCTGGGCGGTAGATGGAGCGGTCAGTGAAAAAGAAAATCCGGTTGTCGGCACGGGGCGGGTCAAGGGGCTGGCCGATATGAAACGGTTCGCCAGTGGCGACAGCCTGGCCGTCAGGCGCGGTCGCGAGAAGGACGTGATTGCGGTATTCGCGCGGAGACGCGCCGGCATCGGCAAACTCAAACGAGCCGTCGGCGTCCGTGAGCGCGGAGGCAAGGGGGGTGCGCTCGCCGGTTCTGGTGGAATGCCATGCGCGCACGGTGACATTGGCAACGGGTTCACCCGTGACGGCATCAACGACGTAGCCGGCGATGCGCCCGTTGCGCGTGTTGTCACAGACAATGGCGAGCGTGCTGACCCAGACCGGCGTCCAAGCGAGGATGTTGTTGTCGTCGGAAAAGGTTTCGTCGAGGCTGGCTGCGATGAAATAGAAGCCGGGCGTGAGATCGCGGGGGGCGGGGAGTTTTTCGTCGCGATAGCGGTAATCGGGCGTGGCGGGCAGCACAGCACTCCAGATTTTGGCGGGTTTGCGGGCGAGGATTTCGGCGCGCTCATCGCGGGAGAGGTTTTCGGGGCGGTTGTGCTTTTTCTGGAGATAGGTTTCCCAATCGGCGGGGATGGCGCGGAAGTGGATTTGGGTTTGGTTGCGGTAGCGAAGGGTAATGACGGGGCCGGTGGCATCGGGGCGGGCGGGCCAAGTGGTTTCGGTGGCGATGCTGTCGAGCGACGGGTTTTCGAGCTGCGCGATGATGTTGCGGCAGGTGTTGACGGGCGGGGACGCGGCAGCGGAGGTGAGGGCATCAATGTGGAGACCTCGGGTAGCCGCGGCGTGCGCGGCATCGGGATCGGTATCCTGAAGAAGCATGGCGAGGCGCGCGCAAGCGGTGATGGCAAGGGGCATGGCGGCGGTTTGCCAGCGGTCAATGAAGGCGCGGAGGGCGTCGGCGTGGCGGTCGCGGGTGTCGTCGTTGTTGCCGAGGGTGCTGGCGGCCCAGTTGAGGCGCGCGAGGTCGGCGTCGGCGAGGGCGAGTTGCGGGGCGGGGTCGGCTTGGTGGAAGCGGAGGAGTTGCTGGTAGAGTTGGATGGCGCGGAGAACCGGGTCGGGAGGCACGGAAGGGGCGTCCGTGCCACTCGATCCCGTGCCATCCAAGCTCGCGGGCGGGGCGTCTGGGGCATCCGCGCCGGGTTGCCACGCGAGAAATTCCTCCAGCGGGCCGAGGAGCGGGGAATCGGCGTCGGGGTCGAAGCGGTCGGCGGGCTTGGGCACGCCTTGCTCGCCGGCGCTGTGGAAGGCGATGGCTTCGTGGACGAGGAAATCGTAGAGCGTGGGGCGATAGGTGTCGGGGAGCGCGCCTTTTTCGAGCAGGGGTTCGAGCGCGGCGACGGGCGTGCGCTGGAGGGCGGCGGGGTTGGCGAGCGCGGCGTCGAAGTGGCGCGCGGCCTCGGCGAGGACGCGCGGGGCGTCCCACGTGAGGAAATCGTCGGACGGCGCGGCGGCGGTGCGGGTGCGCTGGAGGAGTTGCCAGCGGTTGGCCTGGTAGTAGGCCCACCAGGTTTTCGCGAGGGCGGCTTCGAGCAGCGGACGCATCTCGGGCGGAAGCGCGGGGCGGGCGTTGCCGTCGGGCGCGGCGGGCGGGGCATCGGCGCACCAGGCTTCCAAGGCGCGGATGGCATGGGCGGCCTGACTGCGGCGGTCCTCGACGGAGGCGTCGGTCTGGATTTTTTGGAGAACGGCTTTCACCGCCTCGGGCCATGCCCGGTCGGCCAAGGCGGAGGTGATGATGCGGTCAAGCGCGGCGGAAGCGTCCTTGGGGAGGCGGCCCGCCTCTGCTTTTTCGACCGCCCGCCAGTCGGCGGCGCGGTCGGCGGCGGCGCAAAAAGCGGAAAGCTGAAGGCTGAAAACTGAGACAGCGACGAGAAAGAGACGGGGGATATCCATGATAAAAATGACGTGCCTGCCGGTTGTTTCTTAACGGGGAATTG
>JAIRTK010000537.1 GCA_031254955.1 Opitutaceae bacterium | reverse complement strand
TTAGGAAAGAGTATAAGGGCACGATTAAGAGAACGGGCACGATTAAGAGCACGAGAACGAGCAAGCGTAAGGCCGTAAGGCCGAGAGGCCGTAAGAACGTAAGACTGAGAGAACGAGAATGAGAACGAGAACGAGAACGATTTTTTTAGGAGGGGCGGGAGCGCACGGAGGGTGCGCGGGAGCGCAAAGCAAAGCTCGCCATCGGGCGGCGGCGGGGTAGGGGTTTGCCATGCCTGTCATGCCGAAAAAAAACGCCGCGCCCAAAGCCGAGGGGTTTCGCGGGCAGCGGCTGGTGGTGTTGCCGGCGGGCGTGCGGGAGCGTTTGCGGACGCATCCGTTGCTGCGCGGGTTGCTGGTCACGGACGCCGGGGTTTTTCCGCACGCGGCGGCGCATTGGATCGAGAGGCCGGGTGGGGCGCCGACCACGTTGCTGTTGTTGTGCACGGCGGGGCGCGGCTGGGTGCGTCTGGCGGACGGCGGCACGCTGCCCGTGCGCGCCGGCTCGCTGGCGTGGCTGCCCTCGGGGCTGGCTCATGCCTACGGCGCGGACGCGGGGGAGCCGTGGAGCGTCGAGTGGGTGCACGTGACGGGCGACGAGGTGGAGGCGTGGGCGGAGTTGTTGCAACTGCCGTCCGGCGGGGGCGTGATCCCGCTGGACGCGGAGACGGCGGCGCGCATCGGGTTGGGCGGGGCGTGGGAGCATCTTGAGCGCGGCTATTCGCTGGCGAACCTGGTGGCGGCGGGGACGGTGTTGCGGAGCGCGCTTTCCGCGTTTGGGCGGAGTCTGGCGATGCCGGGCAACCCCGGAGGGCGCTCCGCGATGGAGCGCGTGGCGGCATCCGCCGAATGGATGAAGGAGCATCTTGTGAAACCGATGCGGCTGCGGGAGCTGGCGACGCTCGCGGGGCTGTCGGTGCCGCATTACAGCGCCTTGTTCCGGCTGCACACGGGCTTCGCGCCCATCGACTGGCTCATCCGCCTGCGCATCCAGCGCGCGTGCCAGTTGCTCGACACCACCGACGCCCCCGTGCGCGCGGTCGGGGAGCAGGCGGGCTTTGGCGACGCGTATTATTTTGCCCGCAGTTTCCGGCGGGTGATGGGCGTGTCGCCGAGGGCCTACCGGAAGGTGGAGAAAGGCTAGGCCCGGCGCGGCGGCCAGTTGGGGACTTCGGCGCGGTGGCGTGGCGGAGACTTCGGCGCGGCGGCATGGCGGGATTTCAGCGCGGCGGCGTGTCCGGGTTTCTGGTTTTTGGGGCCAAAAACAAATCCGAGGCTTGTCATGCGTATCCACATGCGTTTGCCTCGATAGCATCCGTTTTTGCAAAAGCCATGGAAAATGCCTCTGATGAACCCTTGTCCTTTTTTGCGCCCGCCGCGCGAACTTCACCGGAGGATATCGACAGGCGCGCGTCCGCGTTTGCGGCCACTCCGCTCGTCCGCCAGTTGCTCAACATGACATCGGATGCCATCCTGATCGTTGATGAGCACCGGCAGATCGTCTTTGCGAACGACAATTTCATCCCCCTGTTGCCGGCGGGGGACGCCGCCTCGATTCTCGGGCTGCGACCCGGCGAGGCACTGGGGTGCGTGCATTCGTATGCCTGCACCGGCTGCGGGACATCCAAGCAATGCCGCGAATGCGGCGCGGTGGACGTGATTCTGACGGCCCTCGACGACAAGGAAGGGACGGGCACGTGCACCCTTACGCGCTCCAACAAAGGACAGGTGGACATCTACCGCCTGAACGTCAAAGGCACCCCCTTCGAGTTCAACGGCGAACACTTTGCCGTCATCGCCCTGTTTAACATCACCTCGCCGAAGCCCAAAGGCCGGAACGACAAAGTCATGCTCAGGGACATCCGGGAAATCGAAAGACGGGCGGTGCACCTGCGCGAACGCCTGCTGGCCTGAGCCGGGCCGCACCGCGCGCCCATGAATCGCGCCGCGCGGGCCGCGCCATGATGACGGCGGCGGATCGCGCAGCCCCCGCGTCGAGCCGGATGCCCCGCGCCCGCGCCCGAGCCGCTCCGCCCACGCCCGAGCCAGCCCGCACCCGTGCCGAGTCGGCCCAGCCCGCACCCGCGCCCGCGCCGGACTACGCCGGCCCGCGCCGCGCCGCGCCGGAACATTCTGACTGTTGGGAAAAACGCATCAGACGACGCGGCTTTTTCATTTTGCCTTTTGAGCGACTCCGCTCATTAATCCCTGCCTTTCGCCTTTCGACGAAACGGAAAACCCACCCGCAAAAATACCCGATAAAAAAACACACACATGGACGCATTCAACCTCGCAAAACAACGCTACGCCGACCTCGGCGTGGATGTCGAAAACTCCCTCCAGACCCTTGCCGCCACCCCCGTGTCGCTCCAATGCTGGCAAGGCGACGACGTGGGCGGCTTCGAAAACGCCGGCGGCGCGCTCACCGGCGGCATCGCCGCCACCGGCAACTACCCCGGCAAGGCCCGCACCCCCGCCGAACTGCGCGCCGACCTCGACCTCGCGCTCTCGCTCATCCCCGGCAAACACCGCGTCAACGTGCACGCCAGCTACGCCGAACTCGGCGGTGAAAAAATCGACCGCGACGCCTACACCATCGACCAATTCACCGGCTGGGTTGACTGGGCGAACCAACACGACCTCGGCCTCGATTTCAACCCGACCTGCTTCTCGCACCCGCTCTCCGCCGACGGCTTCACGCTCTCGCACCACGACGAGACCATCCGCAAATTCTGGATACGCCACGGCATCGCCTGCCGCCGGATCGCCGGGGAGATGGGCCGCCGCCTCGGCAAGACCGTCATCACGAATTTCTGGATGCCGGACGGCTTCAAAGACACGCCGGTCAACCGCCGCGCCTATCGCGAACGCATGGAACAGTCGCTCGACGAAATCTTTGCCGCCGCCATCGACCCGCGGCACAACCGCGACGCGCTCGAAAGCAAACTCTTCGGCGTGGGCTTCGAGTCCTGCACCATCGGCTCGCACGAATTCTACATGGGCTATGCCGTGAAGAACCAAAAAATCCTCTGCCTCGACGCCGGCCATTTCCACCCCACCGAAACGCTCGCCGACAAAATATCCTCCACGCTCCAATTTGTGCCCGAGATCCTGCTCCACGTGAGCCGCGGCGTGCGCTGGGACAGCGACCACGTCGTCACGCTCGACGACCAGACCCGCGCGCTCATGGAGGAAATCGTGCGCGGCGACTACCTCCCCCGCGTGCACATCGGCATGGATTTCTTCGACGCGAGCATCAACCGCATCATGGCCTGGGTCATCGGCGCGCGCAACACGCAGAAAGCCCTCCTGCTCGCGCTGCTCGAACCGCGCGACCGGCTTCGCAAACTGGAAGCCGAAGGCGACTACGGCACCCGCCTCGCGCTGCTGGAAGAGGCGAAATCGCTCCCCTTCGGCCCCATCTGGGACGAGTTCTGCCGGCGCAACAACACGCCCGTCGGCGCCGCCTGGATTCCCGCGGTCAAAGACTACGAAAAGAAAGTGCTCTCGGCGCGCCAATAAACCGGCGCGCGCAGCAGGTGTTTTTTCGGAGCCGTCTTCCCATGCGGGGAAGACGGCTTTTTTGCCGGCCTGATGAAGGATTTCCGGTCATAATCGCCCATGCTGTTTCCGAACGGGATTTATCCTTTTGGAGGAACGGCCTCCGCGCCATCCTCGCGCGCCCGCAATGGACGGCACGGAGGCCGTCCCTCCAAAACGCCAGAACCCGGAAATGACTCGGAAAAAAATAGAGTCTTTTCTCTCAACATGGACCTCAAAGGGTAGGGCGAGGCGCCCCGCCGAGCCGCGACGCAGCCGGAGCCGCTTCGCAGACGAAGCCGCAGCTCAGCCGGAGCCGCTTCGCCACCCGGCGTCGTGCGCCGTTCGACATCCGCCGCCGGCGCTTCCTACGGATACAGTTCCTCCAACGGCACAAAAAGCGCCGCCGCGAACGCGCGCACCTCGTAATCCAGCACCGCCCGCTGCTGATTTTCGATTTTGGAAAGCATGGGTTCGCTGATGGGCACGCCCAAAATCTCCAGACGCGCAATCAAATCCATGTGCGTGATGCGCGGACGCGCCGCCCTGCGCAGCCGACGGATGACCGGCCCCACGACATTCGCCCCACGGACGGGCTTGAACGGCTGACGGGTGTGCTTCACACTTTCTTCCAAATTGGAAGGTTGGCACTACGACGCTTTATCCGCGTTTTTCTTCCAAAACGGAAGATTTCAAGAAAAACCCCTCCCCCGTCATTTCATCATGAAAAGCCCCTCTCCTCGCCCGTCGCCCGCCATCCTCCTCCCACGTTGCCATCACCGCCGCGCATTCGCCCGCAATCATCAACCCGGAGGGAAACGCGCGCATGAGGGCCGCCGGATTCATTCTCACGCTGATTATATCCGTCATCGCCGGCACCGGCGTCCTGCCGGCGGAGGATTACAAACTGCCATTCTGGAACGGCATCCCGAAAAGCTGAAAAGCCAGAATTAAAAACGGCGAATACCGCCAGATTGATGCCGGCGCCCCGGAATACAAGGACGCGAATTTCAACGTGTCGCCCGTCCAGCCGGAATCGGGGCGGGAGAAGTTTTAGGAAAAAATAAAATACCTTAGCCAAGTGCCGGCTTTCTATTCCGACAATTACAAAAAAATGCTTGCGATGTATGCGAAACGCAATGGCGGAAAAAATGCGTTCATAAAAATGAAAATGAAGGATATCATCGCCCTGAGAAATATCATCGCCCTGAGAAAACAGTATGTTGACATTAAAAAAGCCGGCGCCGGCATTGCCAATTTTTATATCTGGAATGCGAAATTAGGAAAAATGCTCTGGGTGCGCGTCCAAAACGACGACGTGGAGTTTTTGGTTTCCATGCAGGAATTCGCCACGGCAACCGCCAGCGTGCGACAAACGGAAAGGGTTAGAGGCGGCTACTCATACGAATACGAATCAGCCAACAAGGTCGAAAGAGTGTCCCCCGTCCCC
>JAIRTK010000404.1 GCA_031254955.1 Opitutaceae bacterium | reverse complement strand
CCCACCCCCCCCCCCCCCCCCCGCCGCCCCCGCCCCCGGCCCCCCCCGGCCCGCCGCCCGCCCCCCCCCCCCCCGAAAATGATGATTAGCCAGTGAACTGCCTGACGCTCCCGCATCTTTTTCGCCCAAAACTTGAGGCCCGGATATCGTGACGGCCATGATGAGAACAAAAAGCGTCCTCCATCGAAGAGTCTGGCCGAATAATATACACAATGGGCGCAATAGACGGATGATAGTATGCTTTGTTTTCATGGGAGGGGAAAAGAGTTTGATGGTGTCGTTGCCCGTCGCCGGGCGGGAACGCCGGCTTGGCGCAAGCGAGCGATTACAGGGATGGCGTGATGAAAAATGTATTCTTCATGCGCGCCAGTGAATCCCGATGTCATGGTATCCGGTGGAGACCGGTGCTCCGTCGCGCGGCGCGCCCGGACAGCCCTGTTTTGCGACGGGGCGCCCATTAGAGTTAGCCGCTATTATGGGTGCGGAAAAGATGGGGCCGAAAGAGATGAGGCCGGAGAAGATGAGTGCTGGAAAAGATGGGCGTCGGAAAAAGGCGGAAGCGAAAAGCGGCGTCCGCCATGTGACGCGTTTGCCATGTGGGCATGTTTGCAACGTGGGTGCGCCGCGCGGGAAGCGCGTTTGCGCGGACAGCATGTTTGCGCACGGGGTGCGCTGGCGCATGGGACGCGTTTGTGCACGGGGTGCGCTGGCGCAAGGAGCGGCGGCGACCACGCCGCCGGACGAGGCGAAGCCTCGCCACTCTGCCTCGCCCCTCTGCCTCGCCGCTTCCCCTTGCCGTTTTCCCTCGTCGTTTTCTCTCGTCCGCCCTTTTGCCGAAGCTGAAGCTCCGTTCGTCCGCGAAACTTCGCCCGTCCACGAACGTGCGCTCGCGATGCTCGCGTCCGGCGGCGGGACGCCGCCGCTCCTTGCGCCAGCGCGCTCCCTCGCCAGCGTGGCCCACGCGCCAGCGCCAACGCCCGCACCCGCGCGGGCGCGGGCATCGAAAAGCGCGGCGAACCAAAATCAGGGCGCAGGCGGGAACGTGAAAACCCCGTTGCGTTCCAGCTTGAGCACGGTCTCGCGTCCTCCGGCGCGAAAGCGGATGCTCGCCGGGCCGGGGCGCAGGTTGACGACGCGCCGCACCGCGCCGCTCCAGTCGGTGTCAACGCGCACGCCGCAGTCGGTCTGGAAAATTTCGCGGCCATTGACACGGGCGGTGGCGCGGCGGTTTTGGGTTTCAATGGTGAAGGCGTCGCCGTCCCAGTGCTGCGTGTAGGCGGTGTCGCTGGCGTTGGCGGCGTTGACGGCTCCAGTGTTGGCGGCAGCTCTGGCGTCGTCTGCGTCTGCACCTGCACCGCCGCCGGCGGCGAGGGGTGTGTGGCCGAGGGCGCCCCAGTGGAGTTCGTCGGCCTCGACGGTGACGCCGTAAAAACGCGCGATGTATTCGAGCACGGCGAGGAGCGTGGGGCCGTAGTCAACGCGGTTTTTCCACAGCGAGGGCACGCCGGTGTGCGGGTCCCATTGCTGCGGAAATGTTTTTGTCCGTCCGACGTTGGCGATGAGTTTTTCGCCAATCAAAACCATCTCCGCGTTGAGGCCGTAGTTTTCGAGGGCGCGGATGGCGCGCTGGTAGGTGAGGCCCATCGGCTCGCCGCTCCAGTCGTTGATGGCGGCGCGGTAAACGGGGTCGTGGATGGCGACGGAGGGCAGCGGAAAGGGCGTCCAAAATTCGTCGGGGTTGAACAAGTGCTCGCGCACGAAACGTCCGGCCATTTCGGGCGTGAACACGCCGTGGTGCATCGCGCGGAGGTTGTTGTGCAGGAGGGCGGGTATGATTTTGTTGTCGCGGTCGCGGTCGAAACAGGCGCCGCGCGCGTCGTCCCACAAATACGCGCGGAGCTTGTCGCGCACGGCGGCGGCCCGGGCGAGCCACTCGCGCTCCCTGCCGTTGCCGAGCAGGACGGAGAGGCGGGCGAGCGTGGCGCGGGCGTCGTAGGAATAGGCCATGAAGTCCATGCTCTCGATCGGAAACACGGGGTCGTCGGGCGGTGTCTCGCCGGGCCAGCCGTCGCGGTTGAGCTTGGTGCCGGTGAAACGGTTGGAGTTGTCCTCGCCGGTGTCCCAGACCGACCAGGTCTCAAGGCAGCCGTCGCCGTCGGAGTCGCGATAACGCCAGAGATAGGCGTCGAATTTTTCCAGCGAATCGTAAAGCAGGCCGAGATAGGCGGTGTCGCGTTTTTTGTTCCAATACCAGAGGTTGAGCGCGTGGAACGGGAAACAGAAACCCTGCGTGTGGGTATAGATGGGCAGGAGTTTCCGGTCGCGGGCGTGGTGGCGGATGAGGCCGGGGTAGCGCCCGTTGGGCAGTTGTTGTTCGATGAAAAGCAGCGTGTTGTTGAACGCGGTGGTCATGTTGCGCTTGGCGTTCATCTCGCCGCCCATCGGCTGGGTCTCGATCCAGATGCCGTTGTAGCCGCCGCCCTCGATGAGCACCGGGCGTCCGGCGAAATTTTGTTCATTCGCCCTGCTGGTCGTCTCGGCGGCGGCGTAAAGGCTGTCGAGAAAGGCGTCGTCGGCGCGAAACTCCACGCGGGTTTCCACGACGCGGGAAATCAGCCGGCCCGTGGGCCGGTCGTCCGGGGCGGACGCCGCCGGTTCCGCCGCCGCCAAGACCGCCGCCGTCGCGCTCAAAAACAACACCGTCCGCGCTGTCGCGCGGAGCATATTACGAATAGGACAGGAGAGAAGATATTGCATAAAAATGCGGGAAGGGTTCAGAAATCAACCGCCAGGCCGCAAAGCCGCGGAGGGTGCGAAAATTAGAAAAAATAATCGCAGAGTTTTATCAAGGGAAAAAATTAGAATATATCATGCGTGGCAGAGATGCCCGGTTAAGCGGGCTTGAGCGTTTCATATCAGGCGCGCCCGGAGGCCTTGGGGGCGTGGCAATGATAATATTATTAATAATCACATGCGTTTTTGCATTAATTCTATTTTGTTAACCAAGGTTAACGCGAGGCAGTGCGGTTTGGGTGGTATGGGCGGCTCGGGTGGCTCGGGCGGTTCGCCCGTGGGATTGCGTGGCACGGGCGACTCTCCCATGCCACGCAATCCCGCCCGCCGTTCGCTTAACTCGGTTAACAAAGTAGAATTAATTACTGATGTCACGCGCTGCCTCTGTCGTAGCGCAGA
>JAIRTK010000262.1 GCA_031254955.1 Opitutaceae bacterium | reverse complement strand
TGGTCGGCTTCACCCACCATCCGTCACGGCGAAAACCAAGGAGGCCGAATGCGAAGTTGCCGCCTACCGCGAACTCCTCCTTACCATCCGGCACGGCGAAATCAGGAGGCCGAATGGGCATAATAATGGAGGGCGTGACGCCAAAGTTCCTTGGTTATACGCTGAGGTTACGATTGCTTTATTAAATTCCACGCTATTCCGTTGATTATTAATGTTTTAAGAAATCAATTATTTATTCTATAATACGCTAATCATCAACAAATTAACATCAGATTTAACAAAGTAAAATTACGCGAGCCGGCGTAACATCATTATTTAACTGAGGTTACGCGGAGGACACCATTGGCGCCCCCCAAAGCGACCAGCCTCTGGCAACTCCCTACCGGGGCTGCCGCGCCGGCGGTCTCGGCGAGACCACCGGCGTTGGTCAAGTGATGTTCGCGCAGGCTGTCAGGCTTCCCGCTTCGCTCGGAATGGTGAAACCGCCCTGCTCGCTATAAGCTATTTCTCACCGGGAAAGGGTATCGGTCACAATTGTTTCAGGGCGAGCGCGGCGGCGTCGCCGTGGAAGTGTCTTTTTTCTCGTCGCCCCCGCGATTTTTTCGGAGGCACTGCCGAGGATGGGCGGGGTTTCGGTGGCGGGAGCATTGCAAGCATCCACGCCGACGGGAAAAGCGCCGGTGACTTTTCGACGGGGGATAAAAGTTGACTTTGGCTAAATCATTTTAGCAGGCTTGCCGGCACCGATTCCCCGGCTTCCCTCCTCCCTCCAATCGAATTGCCCTCATTTTTTGCCATGTCCGCGCCCGTCTTGTTACGATTCATTTTCGCAGCGGTTCCCGCTTTCTGCCTGTCGTTGTTTTCGGCGGCGCACGCGGGCGGCGGCGGCTCCGCGCCCGCCGACACGCTTCCATTAAAATCCGCCGCTCCCCATGGACTCGGCCCGCTCACGCTGCCCATGCTTGGATTCGATTTGCTCGGCGCGGTGGATGTGGATGGCTCGGGGCATGCGGATCTGTTTCTCGGGCAGCGCACGTCGCGCGGCGGCGTGTGGCTTTGCAAGTGGCTCGAAACCTCGTCCGACGGCGCGCCGGTCTTCGCGCCGCCCGCGCCGGTGAAAAGCCCGCTGCGCGAACGCGGCGCGGTGTTTCGGGTGGCGGACGGCGGGATTCATGCGTTGTGGGTGGCGAAAGGCGATCTCGTGCACACCGCCTTCGACCGGAAACGCATGGCGTTCGTCGAAAGAGACCGGCTGCCGCTTGCGGGGTTCAAGCTTCCGAAAACACCGCAGAGCATCGGCGTGCGGCCGAACGCCGACGGCAGCCTCGATCTCGTTTTTGAAATCGCCGACAACACCAAGGGGCGTTCCGGCGACAATCGCGCCGCCGACTGGAATCCCTATGGACCGGACGGTGTGTGGACGGGCGGCTTTCCGTATCGCCATCTCTGGAGCGCGCGGCTGCCGGGCTTGCTGGAGCCGCCCGCCGCGCCCGCGCGACAGGCGTCGGCCACGCAGCGCGAGGTGTATTTCACGATGCGCAGCCTCACTCCGGTCAACCTCGGCCCGGGCCATGCGCGCGGTTTCATGAGCGGTTCGCGTCAGGGCAACTTTTATTATTTCCCGCCCGCACCGTCGCTCGTGCCGTCGTCCGTGCCGTCGCCATCGCCGTTGTCCGCGTCGCCGCCGCCGGGCGCCCCGGCAAACGCCGCCCCCGTCTTCGCCCCGTCGCTTTCCGCAGCCGGGCCGGACGGCGTGGCGCTGCGCCACCCGAGCATCCAGCCGGGCGTCATCGCGTATCCGAATCCCGATACGAAACGCGACGGGCTGCTCGCGGCGGGGGAGGGCGGCATCTGGCATTATGAGTTCGCCGGGCGTTTCACCGATGACGGCGCGCCGGTCTTCGCGCGTCCCGCGCCCGTGCTCCAGCGCGACGCCGACCTCTTCGCGGGCGCGCTGCCCGCGCCGACCGTCATCGACTGGGATGGCGACGGCGTGCTCGACATCGTCGCGGGCAACTCCGAGGGCTTTGTGCTCTTTTTCAAAAACACCGGCACCGACGCCGCGCCCGCGTTTCTTCCCGGCGAGCGGTTGCGGGCCGGCGGACGCGACATCCACGTGCAGGCCGGCTACTCCGGCAGCGTGCAGGGCGTGCAGGAGGCGCGCTGGGGCTACCTCGGCCCCAACGTCGTCGATTGGAACGCCGACGGCCTCCCCGACATCGTAATGGGCGACATCACCGGAGACATCACCGTTTACATCAATCGCGGCACGCGCGACGCCCCCGCGCTCGAGGCCGCGCGCCCGCTCTATTGCGACGGCCTCGACCTCCACGGCATGTGGCGCGTGCGGCCCGCCGTCGCCCGGGTCGGCTCGCGCACCGCGCTCATCATGGTGGACGGCGACGACCACTTCCATCTCTACTGGCGCATCGACGACTACAATGTCGCCGACGGCGGCAAGCTCACGCTCGCCGACGGCTCGCTCATCAGCGCGAGCAGCGGCCCGGCCGGCTCCACCGGACGCTGCAAGCTCGACCTCTTCGACTGGGACGGCGACGGCGCGCTCGATCTCGTCATCGGCACCTGCCGCACCAATGCGATCCCGAACAACAAAACCGGCTTCCCTCAGCCCGCGCTCGGCGAACGTCCGCCCGCCACCGTGCTCTTCATGCGCAACGTCATCGACCGCGCCGCCGCTGCCGCGTTCGTTTTTGAGCACGCCGTCCCATTCAGGCACACTGTCACGGGCAAACTCATCCAGCCCGGCGGAGCGCACGAGAGCGGCGCGGTCGGCACGCTGCTCGGCTCCACCGACGGCAGGCCCAACCTCCTCGCCTGCGACGAAGCCGGGCGCATGTATCTTTATCGCGGCGCAAACCTGGAGCCCGCGCCTTCCGCCGCCGCCGCGCCTCCGCCTCCTCCTCCGCCGCCGCGCACGGCGTGGTTCGACGAGGCGCGCTTCGGCCTTTTCGTGCACTGGGGCGTTTATTCCGTCCATGCGAACAACTGGGACGGCAAAAACCGCGCCGACCTCGGCCACGATTCCACCTGGCTTTTTCAACGCATACCGATTCCGACGGCCGATTACAAAAAGCTCGCCGCAGGCTTTACCGCCGCCGGCTACGACCCTCGCCGGTGGGCGCGCCTCGCCAGCGAGGCCGGCATGCGTTACATCGTGCTCACCTCGAAGCACCACGAAGGCTTCGCGCTCTGGCCCACCGCCACGCCCGCGTGGAACGTCATGGATTCGCCCGCCCGCCGCGACCTCATCGGCCCGCTCGCCGCCGCCGCGCGTTCGGAGGGGCTGCATTTCGGTCTCTACTATTCGCAATCGCAGGACTGGATGAATCCCGGCGGCGGGAAACGGAATCCCAAGCGCAGCCTCCCCGGCGCCAAGCGCGACCTCGACGACGGCGACGGCTGGAGCGAGGAGCACAAGGGCGATTACGACGTCTACCTCCAAAAAGTCGCGCTTCCCCAAGTCAACGAACTGCTGCGTCGCTACGCGCCCGACATCCTGTGGTGGGACACGCCCATCCGCATGACGCCGGAGCGCGCGCAACCCTTCCTCGACCTCGCCGCGCGTTATCCGCGCATGCTCATGAACGACCGGCTCGGCGGCGATCGCGGCGGAACATTGTCCGGTGACTTCTCCACCCCCGAGCAATACGTCCCGCCCGAGGGCCTCCCCGGAAAACGCTTCGAGGTTTGCATGACCATGAACGATTCCTGGGGCTTCGCCTCGGACAACGACAACTGGAAATCCACCGCGACGCTGCTCCGCATCCTTTCCGACACCGCCAGCAAAGGCGGCAACCTTCTCCTCAACATCGGCCCGAAGCCCGACGGCACCATCCCGCAACCCTCCATCGACCGCCTCCGCGAAATCGGCGCGTGGATGCGCGTCAACGCTCAGGCGATCCACGGCACGCAGGCCAGCCCGTATCCGCGTCAGCTTCCGTGGGGCCGTCTCACGCGCCGCCCGCTTCCCGATGGCGGCGAGGCGCTTTATTTGCACATCTGGGAATGGCCCGCCGACGGACGCCTCCTGCTGCCCGCGCTCCACCAGAGGCCGCGCGCCGCCTCGCTCCTCGCGTCCGGCGCGGGCGGAGTCTCCGCGCAAGCCACGCCCGAGGGGCTGGTCGTCCACCTGCCGCCCGGCCCCGCGCCCGACCCGCGCATCACCGTGCTCGCGCTCGCCTTTGCCGGACCCGTGAGCGTGGAAATGGACGCGTTTCTTTCGCCGGACAAACAAGGCGTGTTCACCCTCGCGCCCCCCGATGCCGACCGCCACGGCTCGACCGCCGGGGTCATGCAGATTCGCGGCGCGGGCGCGGATGCGTTCATCGCCGACTGGTTCGAGTCGCGCTGGTTTCTCGCCTACCGCATAAAAACGCCCGCGCAACAAACCTGCCGCGTCACCGCCGAAATCGCCTCCGCCGCGCCGGTCTCGCTCCGCATCGAGGCCGGCAAAAAACGCATCACCAGCGAAATCCCCGCCACCGGAGGCGCGGACAACTGGCGCACCGTAGAACTCGGCGTCATCGAACTCCCCGCCGGCGAGACCACCCTGCGCCTTCGCCCTGTGGCGGGAAAATGGGCGCCGATGAATCTCCGCACCGTCACCCTCGCGCCCGTCAACCAATGAACCCGACCACCGCCTGCCGCCCGTTCCGCCGTGTCTGCCTCCGCGTTTGCGCGCGGACGGCGAAATGGCTTCCGCTCCTCGTTCTCGCCGCGTTGCCCGCTGTTTTCGCCGCGCCGCCCGCCGCCGTCGCGCCGCCCGCCACCGCCGCACCGCCCGTCATCGCCGCGCGGCCCATCGCCGCGCCAGCCGCCGTCGCGGCCCCTCGCGACGACACGCTTCCGCTCAAATCCGCCGCGCCGCACGGGCTCGGCCCCGCCGCGGTGCGCGACACGCTCACGCACGTCGTGCTCGGCACGGCGCGCGTTTACGGCTCCGCGCAGCCCGACCTGTTTGTCCTCGGCGGCAGAAAGCCCGTCACCGTCAATCTTTTCAAATGGCTGCGCACCTCCGACGATGGCGCCCCCGTCTTCGCTCCCCCGGTGCAAATCGAGGCGCCCTTCAACGCCCGCGCCTTCGTTTTCCAAACGCCCGACGGTGTCACGCACGCGCTCTGGCATTCAGGAAAAGAAGTGCGCCGCGCCGTGTTCGACTCGCGCGCGCTCGCATTCAAATCCGCCAACACCATCGCCCTTCCCGCTCTGCCGGCGGGCATCCAAGGCGTCGCCGCGCTACCCAACCCCGACGGCTCCTGCGAACTGATCCTCGAACTCAACGGCGACAGCACCCCGAAAGGAAACACCGGCAAAAACGCCTCGTCACCCGACTGGCGCCCCTACGATGCCTCCGGCATTTCCACGCAAAGCATGCGCTACCGCTTTCTCGCCGCCGCGCACATCGAATCGCCCGCCGCCACCGCCGCGACCCCTGTCCGCCAGATTTCTCCCACGCGCCGCGAGGTGTGGTGGGGCATGCACCAGATCACACCCGTCGATCTCGGCGACGGACGCGAACGCGGCCTCGTCACCGGCGGGCGCCTCGGTGTGTTCACCTATTATCCCAACGCCGATTCTTCCGGCCTCGTCACCCCGCGCCGCGCGTTTGTCGCCGGACGCGACGGCAACATCCTCCGCCACCCGAGCGTCTCCGCCGGAGTGATGGCGTATCCCCGGCATGGCACGGCCACCCAAGCGGGCGGACGCGGCCTCAGCGACCTCATCGCCGCCGGCGAGGGCGGATTGTATTTCTACAAGTTCACCGGCGAGTTCACCACCGCCGGTTCGCCCATCTACGAAGACCCCGCGCCGCTTCTCCAGGAAAACGCCGACCTTTACGCCGGCACGCTCCCCGCGCCCAGCGTGTGCGACTGGGACGGCGACGGCGTGCTCGATTTCCTCGTCGGCAACTCCGAGGGCTTTGTCCTCTTTTTCAAAAACACCGGCACCGACGACGCCCCCGCCTTTCTCCCCGGCAAACGCGTGCGCGCCGCCGGGCGCGACATCCACATCCAGGCCGGTTACTCCGGCAGCGTGCAAGGCACGCCCGAAGCGCGCTGGGGCTACAACTCGCCCACGGTCTTCGACTGGAACGGCGACGGCCTGCCCGACATCATCATGGGCGACATCACCGGCAACTACACCCTTTACCTGAACCGAGGCGCGCCCGGCGCCCCCGCGCTCGACGCCGCGCTCCCGCTCTACTGCGACGGCCTCGACCTCCACGGCACCTGGCGCTGCCGCGCCGCCGTCGCGCGCCTCGGCGGACGCATCGCGCTCGTCATCGTGGACGGCGACGACCAATTCCACCTCTACTGGCGCATCGACGACCAGAACGTCGCCGACGGCGGCAAACTCACGCTCGCCGACGGCTCCCTCATCAACACCAGTTACGATCCCGCCGGAGGCACGGGCCGCTGCAAACTCTCCTTCCACGATGCCGATGCGGACGGCCTGCCCGACCTCGTCATCGGCACCGGACGCCGCTCCGCGATTCCCGACAAGAAACGCGGCTGGCCCATGCCCTCGCTCGGCCAGCGCACGCTCGGCACCCCGCTGCTCATGCGCAACACCGGCGCCTTGGAAAAACCGGCCTTCGCGCCGCCGGTTCCCTTTGTCCACAAACGCATCGGCGTCATCCAGCCCGGCGGCAGCCACGAGCGCGGCGCGGTGTTGACAAAACTGGGCGGCGACGGCCCGAATCTCCTCACGGCCAACGAAGGCGGTCAACTGTTCCTCTACCTCGGAAAAAACTTCAAAGCCCGCAAACCATAAGCCGGCCCCATCGCGCCAGCCCCATCAAGCCAGCCCCATCGCGCTGCCCCAGCCCCTTGGATTAAATCGTTCTCATTCTCTTACTCGTTCCCGCTCTCTCCGCTTTTAAGACATTTTCCATCCAATGGCTCGCAACCATCAAAAATTTGGCGCGGAAGCGCCGGTAGGGAGGCCTCTCCGTGGCCTCCGCAATCGCGTTTCGATTTCCCTATGAAAGCTTCGGCTTTGCATCCCTTCTGACGGAGGCCTCGGAGAGGCCTCCCTACCGGCGCTCCCGCGCCAGCTCACCCTTTCCACTGCGACAGAATAATCAGGAAATGCTCTAAGTAGTGAGTAGTGGGTAGCGAGTAGTGGGTAGAGGGTAGAGAGTAGTGGGTAGTGGGTCGGCTTTGCTTTGTTGTTGCATTTCAGAGAGGGCTTATTTCACCACGATTACGAGCGGGCGGAATGCGCCGTTGAGGTAAATGGTGAAAAGGTTGCGCCCGGCGACGAGCGAGCGGCGCGCGGTCTCGATGCTCCGGGCGGGGACGCGGTTGATCTCGACGAGGACCATGTCGGGCACGAGCTGCTCCGCGTAGGGCGAATCGTCGTCCACCGACGCGATGACGAGGCCGTCGAGGCGCGGGTCGATGTTGAGGCTGCGGCGGAGTTCTCGGGTGAGCCGGTTCACGCGCACGCCGGGGAGCAGTTCGTTGTAGCCGAGCGCTTCGCCTTGCCCGCCGAGTCGCGCGGTGACTCGGTGTTCTTTGCCGTCGCGCAAAAGGCTGATCGCGATTTCGCTGTCGGGTTGCTGGCGCGCGACTTGGAGGCGGAGTTCCTGGAAGGTGGTGACGGGCTGGCCGTTGAGGGCGGTGATCACGTCGTAGCGTTGCAGGCCGGCTTGCTCGGCCGGGCCGCCGGGCGAGAGGTCCGTGATGATGACGCCGCGGGTGTCGCGCGGCAGGCCGAGCGTCTCGGCCAGTTCGCCGCCGAGCGAGTCCACGCTCACGCCGAGGAAGCCGCGCGCGACTCTGCCGCTGGTCACGAGGCTGTTCAGGATGTTGCGGGCGAGGTTGACCGGGATGGCGAAGCCGATGCCGATGTTGCCGCGCGTGGGCGAGAGGATGGCGCTGTTGATGCCGATGAGGCGGCCTTTCGCGTCGAGCAGCGCGCCGCCGGAGTTGCCTTGGTTGATGGCGGCGTCGGTCTGGATGAAGTCTTCGTAGCCGGCGACTTCGTCGAGGATGCCGACGCGGCGGCCCGTCGCGGAGACGATGCCCATCGTGACCGTCTGGCCGACGCCGAGGGGGTTGCCGATGGCGAAGACGATGTCGCCGACGCGGATGTTGTCGCTGTCGGCGAGCGTGACCGCGGGCAGGCCGGCGGCGTCCACCTTGATGACGGCGACATCGGTTTTCGGGTCGGAGCCGACGACTGTGGCCTTGAATTCGCGTTCGTCGGCGAGGCGCACGATGAGTTCGTCGGCGTCTTCGACGACGTGGTGGTTGGTGAGGATGTAGCCGTCGGGGGTGACGATGACTCCGGAGCCGAGGCCTTCCTGTTTGAATTCGCGGCCACCGCCCGGGGCGAGCCAGGGGAAGGGCAGGCGTTGGCGCACGTAGCGCGCGGAGGCGACCGACACGACGGTTTTTTGCACGGGTTCGAGGATGTCGGAGTAGCTGACGAGCGGGGGGCGTTTGCCTTCCGTCACGGGGGTGCCGTCAATCGCGAGCGCGGGCGGGGCGGCGTGGCCGGGCGCGGCGGGGGATTTCGTCGCGGCGCGCGCGCCGGGGGCGGCGAGGGCGAGGGCGGCGAGGGCGGCGGCGAGGGCGTGGGTGAACATGGCGGGGGGGGCGAGAGTAAAGCGGCGGCGGGTGGGGGGCGCGGTGGCAGGCGTGGTGGTGGGTGTGGTGGTAGGCGCGGTGAGGGGTGTGGTGGTGGGCGCGGTGGAGGGCGTGGTGAGGGGTGGCGGAAAAATTTTCGGAAAAAACATGTCTGCACTATACTCGTCGCCGGGCCATTTGGAAAGTCTCCTCATGCTTGCGCGACTCTCGCCGCCTTGTCGTCTCCCAAGGCATTTGATCTGGGAAGCCGTCTTTGTATTGGGGGATGGGGGAGGGCGAGGGAGGGATGCGGGGAGAGAGGGATGGATGGGGGGAGAGTGAGAGGGATGTGGGGAGAGAGGGGGAGGGAAGGAGGGAGAGAGCGGGAGAGAGGGGGTGGTGGTGTGTGTGGTGTGGGGAGGGGATGCTTCTTTGTTAACTGAGGTTATGTTGACGGATTGCGGGATTGTGTGAGTTGCGTGGTATGGGCGTCCTTGCTCATGTGTTCGGGGAAGAGGGCGGCGCGGAGTGCCGTTCACGGGCGAGTCGCCTGTGTCGCGCAATCGCGCGAGCGGGAGGCGGGGTGCCTGTGTTGCGTTCAGGGGCGCGCGGGCATGGCGGGCTTCTCGCTTTGCGCGGGAGGTGGCTGCGTTGTCGCGGGCAGGAATGCCCGCGCTATTTTGGGTGGCTGTGTCGCTGGTGGAGGTTGCTTTGCCGGTGGCGAGGGGGACTTTACCGGTGGCGAGAGGGGACTTCGCCGGTGGGTTGGGTGGGTTTGCCGCAGTCGATGGCGGTGGCGGGTTACTTCGTTGGCGGGGGTTATTTCGCCGCCGGTTCTTCTTTTTCCAGCAGGGCGTCGGGGGAGGCTGGGAGGCCGGTGAAGGGATAGTCGTAGATTTCGA